>NZ_JBVICA010000010.1:0-243434 GCF_055573115.1 Streptomyces sp. NPDC030222 | reverse complement strand
ACAGCCGGTGCGCCAGATGGATCGGCAGCGGCATCAGCTCGGGCGTCTCGTCCGACGCATAGCCGAACATCAGACCCTGGTCGCCGGCACCCTGCTTGTCCAGCTCGTCCTCGTCACCCTCGACCCGCTTCTCGTACGCGGTGTCGACGCCCTGCGCGATGTCCGGCGACTGCGCACCGATCGACACCGACACACCGCACGACGCACCGTCGAAGCCCTTCTTGGACGAGTCGTAGCCGATCTCGAGGATCTTGTTGCGCACCAGAGTGGGGATGTCGGCGTAGGCCTTCGTGGTCACCTCGCCGGCCACGTGCACCAGGCCGGTGGTGATCAGCGTCTCCACGGCGACGCGGGAGGAAGGGTCCTCCTGGAGCAGCGCGTCGAGGATGGTGTCGCTGATCTGGTCAGCGATCTTGTCGGGGTGGCCCTCGGTGACGGACTCGGAGGTGAACAGGCGACGGGACACAACGCTCCCTGTGTTTGCAGCGGCTGCTGGCTGATCATGGTTGGACCGGCCGGGGGGCTGCGCCCCGCGTCGTTCCGCGACCAGTTTATCGGTCGTTGCCTCTCGGCGGGGCGCGTGTCTCACCCTATGTCGGCCCTGTGACCTGCGGCACTACCTCCGGCACTGCCGGAGCGTCAGCCGAGGCGTGGGGCGACGAGGTCCCAGACGGTGTCCGCGAGGGCTTCCTTGGGGCCGTACGGAACGGGCGTCTCGGCCCCGTCGGCGGCCAGGACGACGGCCTCGTTCTCCTCGGAGCCGAAGGTCTTGCGCTCCCCCACTTCGTTGACGACGAGCAGGTCACAGCCCTTGCGGCGGAGCTTCTCGCGGCCGTTGGCGAGGACGTCGTCCGTCTCGGCGGCGAAGCCGACGACGATCTGGCCGGGGCGGGCGCGCCGGGCGGAGATCTCGGCGAGGATATCGGGGTTGCGCACCAGGGAGACCGGGGCCGGTTCCCTGCCCTCCTGCTTCTTGATCTTGCCGGCGGCGTAGGCGGCCGGGCGGAAGTCGGCGACGGCGGCGGCCATCACCACCGCGTCCGCTTCCGTCGCGGCCTTGAGGACCGCCTCCCGCAGCTGCAGGGCCGTGCCGATGTGGACCACGTCCGCGCCGGCCGGGTCGGGCAGGCCGGTGTTGGCCTCGATGAGGGTCACCCGGGCGCCGCGGGCGACGGCGGTGCGGGCGAGGGCGTAGCCCTGCTTGCCGGAGGAACGGTTGCCGAGGTAGCGCACGGGATCGAGGGGCTCACGGGTGCCGCCGGCGCTGATGACCACATGGCGGCCCCGCAGATCCGGCTCGGGCGTGCCGCGCCGCAGCACGCTGCGGCATGCCTCGAAGATCTCGCCGGGTTCGGGCAGCCGGCCCTTGCCCGTGTCGACGCCGGTGAGCCGGCCGACGGCCGGTTCGAGGACGACGGCGCCGCGGCGGCGGAGGGTGGCGACGTTCTCCCGGGTGGCCGGGTGCTCCCACATCTCGGTGTGCATGGCGGGCGCGAAGACCACGGGGCAGCGTGCGGTGAGCAGGGTGTTGGTCAGGAGGTCGTCGGCGAGGCCGTGGGCCGCCCTGGCGAGCACGTCGGCGGTGGCGGGGGCGACGACGACGAGATCGGCGCCCTGGCCGATCCGCACGTGGGGGACCTCGTGGACGTCGTCCCACACCTCGGTGGAGACCGGGTGACCGGACAGTGCCGACCAGGTCGCGGCGCCGACGAACTGGAGCGCCGACCCGGTGGGCACGACGCGTACGTCGTGACCGGACTCGGTGAGCCTGCGCAGCAGCTCACAGGCCTTGTACGCGGCGATACCGCCGCTCACGCCCAGGACGACCCTCGGCTTGTCCACTTCGGCTCCCCAGTGATGACGGTTCTACGGCTCCACGAGACACCACAGGCCCGGCGGACGGTCTCCCAGCTACCACTGGGAGCGCCCCCTGCCGGGCCTGTGGTGAGGATCTGTCGTGACTACTGAGCAGGGCCCTCGATGGCCTCGGACGTCAGCAGACCCGCGTTGATCTCGCGCAGCGAGATCGACAGCGGCTTCTCGTGGACGTGGGTGTCCACGAGCGGACCGACGTACTCCAGCAGGCCCTCGCCGAGCTGGGAGTAGTAGGCGTTGATCTGACGCGCGCGCTTGGCCGCGTAGATCACGAGGCTGTACTTCGAGTCCGTGGCCTCGAGCAGCTCGTCGATCGGCGGGTTGATGATGCCCTCGGGCGCGGTGATGGAAGAGGACACTCTCTAGCCTTCCGAAGAAACTTCAGGGAATTCAGTCAAAGATCGAACGCGCTGCGGGCGTCCGGGGAGATCATTCCCCGGAAGGCAGCGTCACCAAGGCTAGCAGCTCGCGTACGACGTCCTCGACGGAGGTGTTCACCAGGGTGGTGTCGAACTCCGCCTCGGCGGCCAGCTCGACCTTCGCCGCCTCCAGGCGGCGGGCGATGACGTCCGGCGACTCGGTTCCCCGGCCCGTGAGCCGGCGGACGAGCTCCTCCCAGCTCGGCGGGGCGAGGAAGACCAGCTGGGCGTCCGGCATGGACTCCTTCACCTGCCGGGCGCCCTGGAGGTCGATCTCCAGCAGTACCGGCTTGCCGGCCTCCAGGTGCTCCTGGACCGCGTGGCGGGGCGTGCCGTAGCGGTTGCCCGCGAACTCCGCCCATTCCAGCAGCTCACCATTGGCGATCAGCTTGTCGAACTCGTCGTCGGTGACGAAGAAGTACTGGACACCGTGCTGTTCCCCGGGGCGCGGCTTCCGGGTGGTGGCCGACACCGAGAGCCAGACCTCGGGGTGGACCTTGCGCATATGGGCGACGACCGTGCTCTTGCCCACCCCGGAGGGGCCGGAGAGCACGGTCAGCCGCGGACGTACTTCTGCTGCCATGCAGCGATTATCCAGGTTCTCGGGAGTGCCCGGGAACGCACCTGGAAACGTCAGGCGGCGCCGCCGCCGAACTCACGCTCCAGGGACGCGATCTGGTTCGAGCCGAGACCCCGCACGCGGCGGCTCTCGGAGATGCCCAGACGCTCCATGATCTGCTTGGCCCGGACCTTGCCGACGCCGGGCAGGGACTCCAGGAGGGCGGAGACCTTCATCTTCCCGATGACGTCGTTCTCCTGGCCCTGCTTGATGACCTCGTGGAGGGAGGCGCCGGAGTGCTTGAGTCGATTCTTGACCTCGGCCCGCTCCCGGCGAGCCGCGGCGGCCTTTTCGAGCGCGGCTGCGCGCTGTTCAGGGGTAAGGGGCGGAAGAGCCACGCCTACGTCACCTCGGATGTCGAACTGTCGGATACGGACCGGTGAGGAACCCTTGCGCCCCCCACCAGGTGAGCAGCGAACAAAGCGAGTGCACGCTTGCTCTGCGACGGAGACTAGCGGCCAAGTCCGCCGGAGTCAGCGAGAACAGCGGAAAAGTCCTGGTCAGCCTTGGCCGACCAGGACTTTTTGGACATATTGCCCCGGTTTTTGGACGTGAGAGCCTCAACCGGAGACGGCCGAGCGCACCTCTGCGGCGAATCGGGCGGCCGACTCCTGCAGAGCCTTCACATCGGGGCCGGCCTGCAGCACGGCCCTGCTGACGTTCGGGACGACGTTGCCGACGGCCTCGCCGAACACCCGCGGCAGGTCGGCCGGGGTGGCGCCCTGGGCGCCGATTCCGGGCGCCAGGAGCGGACCGTTGATGCCGAGGTCCACGCCGGTGTCGCCGAGGGTCGCACCGACGACCGCACCGACCGAGCCCATCGGCTCGGCGCCCGCGTTCTCGTCGGCGATGTGGTTCAGCATGAGCTGTGCCAGGGACACGCCGCCGGCCGCCGCGGAGCGCTGCACCTCCGCGCCCTCCGGGTTGGAGGTCAGCGCCAGGACGAAGACGCCGCAGCCGTTGACGACCGCCGCGTCCAGCGCGGGACGCAGGGAGCCGAAGCCCAGGTAGGGGCTGACGGTCACCGCGTCGGAGAACAGCGGGCTGCGCGGGTCCAGGTAGGTCGCCGCGTACGCGCCCATGGTCGAGCCGATGTCACCGCGCTTGGCGTCCATCAGGACGAGCGCGCCCGCCGCACGTGCCTCCTCGACGGCCTTCTCGAGGACGGCGATGCCCCGGGAGCCGAAGCGTTCGAAGAACGCCGACTGCGGCTTCAGCACGGCCACGCGGTCCGCCAGCGCCTCGACGGTGGTGCGGGTGAACCGCTCCAGGCCGGCGACGTCGTCGGTCAGGCCCCAGGCGGTGAGCAGCGAGGCGTGCGGGTCGATGCCGACGCAGAGCGGGCCGCGGGTGTCCATGGCGCGGCGCAGCCGGGCGCCGAAGGATTCGATCGTCACGGGGTGGCCTTCCGGGTGTCGGCGCCGACGGCTTCGGCAAGGGTGGCGTACGGGCTGGCTTTGAGGCGGGCGGCCAGGCCCTTGTGGACGGCGCGGGCGTAGAACGGGCCCTCGTAGACGAAGGCGCTGTAGCCCTGCACCAGCGTGGCCCCGGCGAGGATGCGCTGCCAGGCGTCCTCGGCGTTCTCGACGCCTCCGACGCCGACCAGGACGAGACGGTCGCCGACACGCCGGTGGAGGCGGCGCAGCACCTCCAGGGAGCGTTCCTTCAGCGGGGCGCCGGACAGTCCGCCCGTCTCCTTGACCAGCTCGGGGTCGGAGGCGAGGCCGAGGCCCTCGCGGGCGATGGTGGTGTTGGTGGCGATGATGCCGTCCAGTCCCAGCTCCACGGCGAGATCGGCGACGGCGTCGACGTCCTCGTCCGCGAGATCGGGGGCGATCTTGACGAGCAGCGGCACCCGGCGGTCGGTGACCGTGCGGTCGGCGGCCTCCCGGACGGCGCTCAGCAGGGGGCGCAGCGCCTCGGTGGCCTGGAGGTTGCGCAGGCCGGGGGTGTTGGGCGAGGACACGTTGACGACGAGGTAGTCGGCGTACCGGGCGAGCCGTTCGGTGGAGGTCACGTAGTCGGCGACGGCCTCCTCCTCGGGGACGACCTTGGTCTTGCCGATGTTGACGCCCACGGTGGTGCGGAAGATCTCCCGGCGGGCCGCGAGACGGGCGGCGACGGCCTCCGAGCCGTCGTTGTTGAAGCCCATGCGGTTGATCAGCGCGCGGTCCCGGACGAGCCGGAAGAGGCGCTTCCTGGGGTTGCCGGGCTGCGGCCGGGCGGTGACGGTGCCGATCTCGACGTGGTCGAAGCCGAGCATGCTCATGCCGTCGATGGCGACGGCGTTCTTGTCGAACCCGGCGGCGAGGCCGAACGGGCCGTGCATGCGCAGGCCCAGCGCCTCGGTCCGCAGTTCCTTGTAGCGCGGGGCCAGGACGGCCGCGACGAAGGTGCGCAGCACCGGGACGCGGACGACCAGCCGGATCCAGCGGAAGGCCAGGTGGTGGGCCTTCTCGGCGTCCATCCGCTTGAACACCAGGGAGAAGAAGAATTTGTACATGCCTGTTTCCTCATGAAGAGGGGGACACCGGTCCGGTGTCCCCCTCATGGGTGGCTGCTAGTCCTCGCGGGCCGCGGTCAGGTGTTCCGCGTGTTCCTGGAGGGACCTGACGCCTACGTCGCCGTGGTTGAGTGCGTCGATGCCCTGGACGGCGGCGGCGAGCGCCTGGACCGTCGTCAGGCACGGGACACCGCGTGCCACGGCTGCGGTGCGGATCTCGTAGCCGTCGAGACGGCCGCCGGTGCCGTACGGGGTGTTGACGATGAGGTCGACCTCGCCGTCGTGGATGAGCTGGACGATGGTCTTCTCGCCGCCGGGGCCCTCGCCCTCGGACTGCTTGCGCACCACTGTGGCGCTGATTCCGTTGCGCTTGAGGACCTCGGCGGTGCCGGAGGTGGCGAGCAGCTCGAAGCCGTGGGCGACCAGCTCGCGGGCCGGGAAGATCATCGAGCGCTTGTCGCGGTTGGCGACCGAGACGAACGCGCGGCCCTTGGTGGGCAGCGGGCCGTACGCGCCGGCCTGCGACTTGGCGTACGCCGTGCCGAAGACCGAGTCGATGCCCATGACCTCGCCGGTGGAGCGCATCTCCGGGCCGAGGACCGTGTCGACGCCGCGGCCGTGCACGTCGCGGAAGCGGCTCCACGGCATCACGGCCTCCTTGACGGAGATCGGCGCGTCCAGCGGCAGGGTGCCACCGTCCCCGTGCCGGGGCAGCAGGCCCTCTTCGCGCAGCTCGGCGATGGTGGCGCCCAGCGAGATGCGGGCGGCGGCCTTCGCCAGCGGCACCGCGGTGGCCTTCGAGGTGAAGGGGACGGTCCGGGAGGCGCGGGGGTTGGCCTCCAGGACGTACAGGATGTCGCCGGCCATCGCGAACTGGATGTTGATCAGACCGCGCACGCCGACGCCCTTGGCGATGGCCTCCGTGGAGGCGCGCAGGCGCTTGATGTCGAAACCGCCGAGGGTGATCGGGGGCAGGGCGCAGGCGGAGTCGCCGGAGTGGATGCCGGCCTCCTCGATGTGCTCCATGACACCGCCGAGGTAGAGGTCGGTGCCGTCGTAGAGCGCGTCGACGTCGATCTCGATGGCGTCGTCGAGGAACCGGTCGACCAGTACCGGCCGGGTGGGGCTGATCTCGGTGGACTCGGCGATGTACGACTCGAGGCGGGTCTCGTCGTACACGATCTCCATGCCGCGGCCGCCGAGCACGTACGACGGGCGGACGAGCACGGGGTAGCCGATCTCGTCGGCGATCGCCTTGGCCTCGGTGAAGGTGGTGGCGGTGCCGTGCTTGGGAGCGGGCAGACCGGCTTCCTTGAGCACCCGGCCGAAGGCTCCGCGGTCCTCGGCTGCGTGGATGGCCTCCGGGGAGGTGCCGACGACCGGCACGCCGTTGTCCTTGAGCGCCTGGGCCAGGCCCAGCGGGGTCTGGCCGCCGAGCTGGACGACCACGCCGGCGATCGGGCCGGCCAGGGACTCGGCGTGGACGATCTCCAGGACGTCCTCCAGGGTGAGCGGCTCGAAGTAGAGCCGGTCGGAGGTGTCGTAGTCGGTGGAGACGGTCTCGGGGTTGCAGTTGACCATCACGGTCTCGTACCCGGCGTCGTGCAGCGCGAAGGACGCATGGACGCAGGAGTAGTCGAACTCGATGCCCTGGCCGATGCGGTTGGGGCCGGAGCCGAGGATGATCACGGCGGGCTTCTCGCGCGGCGCGACCTCGCTCTCCTCGTCGTACGAGGAGTAGAAGTACGGCGTCCGCGCGGCGAACTCGGCGGCGCAGGTGTCTACCGTCTTGTAGACCGGGCGGACACCGAGGGCGTGCCGGACCTCGCGCACGACGTCCTCGCGCAGCTCGCGGATCTCGGCGATCTGGGCGTCGGAGAAGCCGTGCCGCTTGGCCTCGGTGAGCAGCTCCGGGTCGAGCTTCGCGGCGGAGGCCAGCTCGTCGGCGATCTCCTTGACGAGGAAGAGCTGGTCGACGAACCACGGGTCGATCTTCGTGGCCTCGAAGACCTCCTCGGGCGTGGCACCGGCCCGGATGGCCTGCATGACGCAGTTGATCCGGCCGTCGGTCGGGCGGACCGCCTCGCGCAGCAGTTCCGCCTTGTCGCCGGGCTCGCCGACGAAGGTGAACTGGCTGCCCTTCTTCTCCAGGGAGCGCAGGGCCTTCTGCAGGGCCTCGGTGAAGTTCCGGCCGATGGCCATGGCCTCGCCCACCGACTTCATGGTGGTGGTGAGGGTGGAGTCGGCGGACGGGAACTTCTCGAACGCGAAGCGCGGTGCCTTGACGACGACGTAGTCGAGCGTCGGCTCGAAGGACGCCGGGGTCTGCTCGGTGATGTCGTTGGGGATCTCGTCGAGCGTGTAGCCGACGGCCAGCTTCGCGGCGATCTTGGCGATCGGGAATCCGGTGGCCTTGGAGGCCAGCGCGGAGGAGCGGGAGACCCGGGGGTTCATCTCGATGACGATGACCCGGCCGTCCTCGGGGTTGACCGCGAACTGGATGTTGCAGCCGCCGGTGTCGACGCCGACCTCGCGGATGACGGCGATGCCGATGTCCCGGAGGATCTGGTACTCGCGGTCGGTGAGAGTCATCGCCGGGGCGACGGTGATGGAGTCGCCGGTGTGGACGCCCATCGGGTCGAAGTTCTCGATGGAGCACACGACCACGACGTTGTCGTGCTTGTCGCGCATCAGCTCCAGCTCGTACTCCTTCCAGCCGAGGATGGACTCCTCCAGGAGCACCTCGGTGGTCGGGGAGAGCGTGAGGCCCTGGCCGGCGATCCGGCGCAGCTCGTCCTCGTCGTGCGCGAAGCCGGAGCCGGCGCCGCCCATGGTGAAGGACGGGCGGACGACGACGGGGTAGCCGCCGAGGGTCTCCACGCCCTTGAGGGCGTCGTCCATGGAGTGGCAGATGACCGAGCGGGCGGACTCGCCGTGGCCGGTCCTGGCCTTCACCGCGTCGACGACCAGCTTGAACTGGTCGCGGTCCTCGCCCTTGTGGATGGCCTCGACGTTGGCGCCGATCAGCTCGACGCCGTACTTCTCCAGCACGCCGTTCTCGTGCAGGGAGATCGCGGTGTTGAGCGCGGTCTGGCCGCCGAGGGTGGGCAGCAGGGCGTCGGGGCGCTCCTTGGCGATGATCTTCTCGACGAACTCGGGGGTGATCGGCTCGACGTACGTGGCGTCGGCGATCTCCGGGTCGGTCATGATCGTCGCGGGGTTGGAGTTCACCAGGACGACGCGCAGGCCCTCGGACCTGAGGACCCGGCAGGCCTGGGTGCCGGAGTAGTCGAATTCGGCGGCCTGGCCGATGACGATCGGGCCGGAGCCGATGACCAGGACGGACTGGATATCGGTGCGCTTAGGCACGCTGGCCCTCCATCAGGGAAACGAAGCGGTCGAACAGGTACGCGGCGTCGTGCGGGCCGGCGGCCGCCTCGGGGTGGTACTGGACGCTGAAGGCCGGCTGGTCGAGCAGCTGGAGGCCCTCCACCACGTCGTCGTTCAGGCAGACGTGGGAGACCTCGGCGCGGCCGTAGGGGGTCTCGGAGACCTTGTCGAGCGGGGCGTCGACTGCGAAGCCGTGGTTGTGCGCGGTGACCTCGACCTTGCCGGTGGTGCGGTCCTGCACGGGCTGGTTGATGCCCCGGTGGCCGTACTTGAGCTTGTACGTGCCGAAGCCGAGGGCCCGGCCGAGGATCTGGTTGCCGAAGCAGATGCCGAACAGCGGGGTCTTCCGCTCCAGCACGCCCTTCATGACGGAGACCGCGTGGTCCGCGGTGGCCGGGTCGCCGGGGCCGTTCGAGAAGAACACGCCGTCGGGCCGGACCGCGTAGACGTCCTCGACCGTGGCCGTGGCGGGCAGCACGTGCACCTCGATGCCGCGCTCGGCCATGCGGTGCGGGGTCATGCCCTTGATGCCGAGGTCGACGGCCGCGACGGTGAACTTCTTCCCACCGATGGCGGGGACGACGTACGACTCCTTGGTGGCGACCTCGGCGGAGAGGTCGGCGCCCTTCATCTCGGGGGCCTGGCGCACCTCGGCGAGCATGGTGCCCTCGTCGGGCAGCGCGTTGCCGGAGAAGATGCCGACGCGCATGGCGCCGCGCTCGCGCAGGTGGCGGGTCAGGGCGCGGGTGTCGATGCCGCTGATGCCGACGATGCCCTGGTGGGCGAGTTCCTCGTCGAGGGAGCGCTTGGCGCGCCAGTTGGAGGGGACGCGGGCGGGGTCGCGCACCACGTAGCCGGCCACCCAGATGCGGGAGGACTCCGGGTCCTCGTCGTTGACGCCGGTGTTGCCGACGTGCGGGGCCGTCATCACCACGACCTGGCGGTGGTACGAGGGGTCGGTGAGGGTCTCCTGGTAGCCGGTCATGCCCGTGGAGAAGACGGCTTCGCCGAAGGTCACCCCCGCGGCCCCGTAGGCACGGCCGCGGAAGATGCGTCCGTCCTCGAGGACGAGTACGGCGGGAGCGGCCTTGCGTCGCTGCGCGGCGCTTCCCTGGGTGGAGGTCGTCATCGTTCGGCGCCTTCCGTCGTGGTGGTGTGGTTCATGGAGTTGACGGCTTCGACCCAGGCGGCGTGCTCGGCCGAGTGGTCGGAGCGGAATCCGGAGTCGATCAGCGTGTCGCCGTGCTCCCAGGTGATGACGAGCAGGCCGCCCTCGGTGAGGACCTTGCCGGCGATGCCCTTGTCGAGCCGGGCCTCGCGGAGCCGGTCCGCCGGGACGAAGAAGTCGGTCGCACCGGGGCGCACGACGTCCAGACCGGCGTCGGTCAGGGTGAGCTCCACCCGGCTGCGGGTGCCGAGGCCGTGGGCGACGATCCGGTCGAGCCACTGCCCGGCGGTCGTGGAGCCGTGGTAGCGGCCGCTCAGCCGGAGCCGTGCGCTACCGGGCGCGGCGGGGGCCGTGGGCAGCTCGGGGAGGCCTGACTGGAGGCTGCCGCGCCACTTCCAGCCCTGGCGCATCAGCCAGTAGACGAAGACGACGAAGACCACGAGTCCGATCGCCCACGCGATGCGGGGTCCCCAGTCGGTCACCTCGGCGGACTTCCGTCCGGCGGCGAGGGTGAGGTGCAGTGCAGGTGTCACGCCAGCTTCCCGTCCATGACCGTGGCCCGGCCCCGCAGGAAGGTGTGGGTGACGCGACCCGGCAGCTCACGGCCCTCGTACGGGGTGTTGCGGCTGCGGGAGGCGAAGTCCGCGGGGTTCACGGTTCCACGGTATGCCGGATCGACCAGGGTGAGGTTCGCGGGCTCACCAACCGAGACGGGGCGGCCGTGGCCCTGGAGCCGGCCGATGGCCGCGGGCCGGAAGGACATCCGGTCGGCGACGCCCGCCCAGTCCAGCATTCCGGTGTCGACCATCGTCTGCTGCACCACCGACAGTGCGGTCTCCAGGCCGACCATGCCCATGGCGGCGGCGGCCCACTCGCAGTCCTTGTCCTCGTGCGGGTGCGGGGCGTGGTCGGTGGCGACGATGTCGATCGTGCCGTCGGCGAGGGCCTCGCGCAGCGCCATCACGTCGCGCTCGGTGCGCAGCGGCGGATTGACCTTGTAGACAGGGTTGTACGTGCGGACCAGCTCGTCGGTGAGGAGGAGGTGGTGCGGGGTGACCTCGGCGGTGACGTCGATGCCGCGGGACTTGGCCCAGCGCACGATCTCGACCGAGCCGGCGGTGGAGAGGTGGCAGATGTGGACGCGGGAGCCGACGTGC
The DNA here is from genome assembly GCF_055573115.1 of Streptomyces sp. NPDC030222. Classification (NCBI taxonomy): domain Bacteria; kingdom Bacillati; phylum Actinomycetota; class Actinomycetes; order Kitasatosporales; family Streptomycetaceae; genus Streptomyces; species Streptomyces sp. NPDC030222. The sequence goes on along the minus strand of NZ_JBVICA010000010.1, from coordinate 232,303 downwards.
TCGGCGAGGAGCACGTCACGGGCGATGATCGACTCCTCCGCGACGGCGGGCCAGCCGCCCAGGCCGAGCTCGGCGGAGACGACGCCCTCGTTCATCTGGGCGCCCTCGGTGAGCCGCGGCTCCTGTGCGTGCTGGGCGATGACACCGCCGAAGGCCTTCACGTACTCCAGGGCGCGGCGCATGATCACGGCGTCGTCGACGCACTTGCCGTCGTCGGAGAAGACGGTGACGCCGGCGGCGGAGTCGTGCATGGCGCCGAGTTCGGCGAGCTTCCTGCCCTCCAGGCCGACCGTGACGGCGCCGATGGGCTGGACGTCGCAGTAGCCGTGCTCCCTGCCGAGCCGCCAGACCTGCTCGACGACGCCGGCGGTGTCGGCGACGGGGAAGGTGTTGGCCATGGCGAACACGGCCGTGTAACCGCCGCTCGCGGCGGCGCGCGTGCCGGTGAGGACGGTCTCGGAGTCCTCGCGGCCGGGCTCCCGCAGATGCGTGTGCAGGTCGACGAGTCCGGGCAGCAGGATCCTGCCCTCGGCCTCGACGACGGTGGCGTCGCCGGCCTCGATGCCGGTGCCCACCTGCGCGATGGTCTCTCCGTCGATCAGGACGTCCTGCGGGTCGCCGCCGAGTACCTTCGCGCCGCGGATAAGGATCTTGCTCATGGTCAGGTGTTCTCCTCGGTACGGGCGGTGGTGGCGGGCTCGGCGCCGCCGAGCAGCAGGTACAGGACGGCCATCCGGATGCTGACGCCGTTCGCGACCTGCTCGACGGCGGTGCAGCGGTCGGAGTCGGCGACCTCGGCGGTGATCTCCATGCCGCGGTTCATCGGGCCGGGGTGCATCACGACGGCGTGCTCGGGCATCCGGGCCATGCGGTCGCCGTCCAGGCCGTAGCGGCGCGAGTACTCGCGCTCGGTCGGGAAGAAGGCGGCGTTCATCCGCTCGCGCTGCACACGCAGCATCATCACTGCGTCGGACTTCGGCAGCACCTCGTCGAGGTCGTAGGAGACCTCGCAGGGCCAGGTCTCGACGCCGACCGGCACCAGGGTGGGCGGGGCCACCAGGGTGACCTGCGCGCCGAGGGTGTGCAGCAGGTGGACGTTGGAGCGGGCGACCCGGCTGTGCAGGACATCGCCGACGATCGTGATGCGGCGGCCGTCCAGGTCGCGGCCCATGCCGGCGTCCCGGCCGACCAGGCGGCGGCGCATGGTGAACGCGTCCAGCAGGGCCTGGGTGGGGTGCTCGTGGGTGCCGTCGCCGGCGTTGACGACGGCTCCGTCGATCCAGCCGGAGTTCGCGAGCCGGTAGGGCGCGCCGGAGGCGTGGTGGCGGATCACGACGGCGTCGGCGCCCATGGCCTCCAGGGTCAGCGCGGTGTCCTTGAGCGATTCGCCCTTGGAGACCGAGGAGCCCTTGGCGGAGAAGTTGATGACGTCGGCGGAGAGGCGCTTGGCGGCGGCCTCGAAGGAGATCCGGGTACGGGTCGAGTCCTCGAAGAACAGGTTGACCACGGTGCGGCCGCGCAGCGTCGGCAGCTTCTTGATCGGCCGGTCCGCGACCCGGGCCATCTCCTCGGCGGTGTCGAGGATGAGGACGGCGTCGTCACGGGTGAGGTCGGCGGCCGAGATGAGGTGGCGCTTCATCTGGGTGTGCTCCGGTGTCTGGAGGTCGGGTGTCCGGGCCTGTGGCGGAGGACCGCCGGCGGCTGTGGTCCGGACGGGGCACACGGCATGCGGGCGCGCGTCAGCGCCCGTACGGCCGTTGGGGGCGTACGAGGCGGCTTACTGCTCGCCGGCGGGGGCGGAGTCCCTGAGGCCGAGCAGCACGGTGTCGCGACCGTCCTCCTCGGCGAGCTGGACCTTGACCGTCTCCCGCAGCGACGTGGGGAGGTTCTTGCCGACATAGTCGGCGCGGATGGGCAGTTCGCGGTGGCCCCGGTCGACGAGGACGGCGAGCTGGACGGCGCGCGGGCGGCCGATGTCGCCGAGCGCGTCGAGGGCGGCGCGGATGGTGCGCCCGGAGAAGAGCACGTCGTCGACGAGGACGACCAGCCGGCCGTCGACGCCGTCACCGGGGATGTCGGTGCGGCCCAGGGCCCGCGCGGGGCGCAGGCGCAGATCGTCGCGGTACATGGTGATGTCGAGGGAGCCGACGGGGATCCGGCGGCCGGTGATCTCCTCGAGCTTGGCGGCGAGCCGCCGGGCCAGGAAGACCCCGCGGGTCGGGATGCCCAGCAGGACGACGTCCTCCGCGCCCTTGGCGCGCTCGACGATCTCGTGGGCGATGCGCGTGAGCACGCGCTCGATGTCGGGGGCCTCCAGAACCGGGCGGGCCACCGCATCAGCGGGATGAGCCGTGTGTGCGTCCATACGAAACGGACCTCCTTCTCCGCCTCACGGGACGGACCTTAAAGGACGTCGGAATTGCGCCGTCCACGGTACCAGGAACACGCCGCGCTCCCGTCGGTACCCCAAAGGGTGAGGGGGAACCCCATTCGGCTTGACGCATCCAAATCACGCTGCGTAACCTCACAGTGAGTGACCAGCCGCGCGGCCGAGCCGCGCGTCGATACAGCGTCCGGGGAGCCTTATGTCCAGCGAATACGCAAAACAGCTCGGGGCCAAGCTCCGCGCCATCCGCACCCAGCAGGGCCTCTCCCTCCACGGGGTGGAGGAGAAGTCCCAGGGCCGCTGGAAGGCCGTCGTGGTCGGCTCGTACGAGCGCGGCGACCGTGCCGTGACCGTGCAGCGTCTCGCCGAGCTGGCGGACTTCTACGGAGTCCCGGTCCAGGAGCTGCTGCCGGGCACCACGCCGGGCGGGGCCGCAGAGCCGCCGCCGAAGCTGGTCCTGGACCTGGAGCGCCTGGCCCATGTCCCCGCCGAGAAGGCGGGCCCGCTGCAGCGGTACGCGGCGACCATCCAGTCGCAGCGCGGTGACTACAACGGCAAGGTGCTGTCGATCCGCCAGGACGACCTGCGCACCCTGGCCGTGATCTACGACCAGTCGCCCTCGGTCCTCACCGAACAGCTGATCAGCTGGGGTGTCCTCGACGCCGATGCGCGCCGGGCCGTGGCCCACGAGGAGAACTGATCTCCCGTCGGGGCCGGCAACCCTGATGCAGAAACGTACCGCCGGAGGGTGGTCCCGGGTCCCCGGGACCACCCTCCGGCGTTCGGGGGCGCTGGAGGCCCGGCGGGCGGTCCCACGGGGCCGTGAGGCCCGTCGGAGAACGCCGAAGGGCCCGCAGCGCCACTTCGCTGCGGGCCCTTCGTGGCATCTGCCTGCCCGGGACGGGATCACTGGTCCCGGCGCAGGCTCGGCTTGAGCTCCTTGAAGCGTGCGAGCAGGCCGTTCACGAAGGAAGGCGACTCGTCGGTGGAGAACTCCTTCGCGAGCTGCACCGCCTCGTCGATCACCACCGCGTCCGGGGTCTCGTCGACCCACACCAGCTCGTAGGCGCCCAGCCGCAGGATGTTGCGGTCGACGACCGGCATCCGGTCGAGCGTCCACCCCACCGCGTACGTGGAGATCAGCTCGTCGATGCGCTTCTCGTGGTCGGCGTAGCCCTCGACGAGCTGCATGGTGTACTCGCTGACCGGCGGCTGACGGCTGTCGGACCGGGAGTGCCGGATCCAGTCCGCGAGGACCGTCAGCACGGACGTCCCGCGCTGGTCGGCCTCGAAGAGGATCTGGAAGGCCCGCTTACGGGCCGTGTTGCGGGCAGCCACGGTTAGCTGCTCACCCGGCCGAGGTAGTCACCCGAACGAGTGTCGACCTTGATCTTCTCGCCCGTGGTGATGAACAGCGGGACCTGGATGGTGTAGCCGGTCTCGAGGGTCGCGGGCTTGGTGCCACCCGTGGAGCGGTCGCCCTGGACGCCCGGCTCGGTCTCCTGGATGGTCAGCTCGACGGCGGCCGGGAGCTCGACGTAGAGGACCGAGCCCTCGTGCGTGGCGACGGTGGCCTCGAAGCCCTCGATCAGGAAGTGGGCGGAGTCGCCGACGGACTTGCGGTCGACGTGCAGCTGGTCGTAGGTCTGCATGTCCATGAACACGAAGTACTCGCCGTCCATGTACGAGAACTGCATGTCGCGGCGGTCGACGGTGGCCGTCTCGACCTTCACGCCGGCGTTGAACGTCTTGTCGACGATCTTGCCGGACAGCACATTCTTGAGCTTGGTGCGCACGAAGGCCGGGCCCTTGCCGGGCTTGACGTGCTGGAACTCGACGACGGACCACAGCTGGTCGTTGTCGAGCTTGAGCACCATGCCGTTCTTGAGGTCGTTCGTGGTGGCCACGGTTGCGGAATCTCCTGGACTGAAGCTGGTGGGACCGAGGGTGTGCGCCGCGGCGGTGTGCGCTACAGCGCGAGCAGCTCCTTGGTCGTGATGGTGAGTAGCTCGGGTCCGCCGTCCGCCTCGGGGCGTACGACGAGCGTGTCATCGATCCGGACTCCGCCCCGTCCCGGGAGGTGGACCCCCGGTTCGACGGTGACCGGCACACAAGCGTCCAGTTTACCCATGGCTGTCGGTGCAAGCTGCGGGTCCTCGTCGATTTCGAGCCCCACGCCGTGTCCCATCCAGGGGGACACGCCCTCCTGGTACCCGGCGGCGGTGAGCACCTGACGGGACGCCCGGTCCACCTCGCGGCACTCCGCGCCCGGCGCCAGGGCCTGCCGGCCGGCCCGCTGCGCGGCGAAGACCAGGTCGTAGAGCTCCACCTGCCAGTCCGCCGGGCTGGTGCCGATGACGAACGTACGGCCGATCTCGCAACGGTAGCCCCGGTAGTTGGCGCCCAGGCACACCGTCAGGAAATCGCCCTCCTCGACCCGGCGGTCCGACGGACGGTGCCTGCTCCGGCCGGAGTTGGGGCCGGTGCCGACTGACGTGGGGAAGGCCGGTCCGTCACCCCCGTGGTCGACGAGACGGCGCTCCAGTTCGAGGGCGAGATGCCGCTCGGTTCGCCCGACGAGGATCGACTCCAGCAGCTCGCCGAGCGCCTGGTCCGCGATCTCCGCGGCGATGCGCAGACAGGCGATCTCGTCCTCGTCCTTCACGATGCGCTGCTGTTCCACGGCACCGGCGAGGTCCGTGAGCCGCAGCCCGGGGGCCACCGAGCCGATGGCCCGGTGGCGGGCCACGGTCAGATGGTGCTCCTCGACGGCCAGCGACTCCGCTCCCGCGCCGACCGCGGAGCCCGCGGCCGCCACGGCCGGGTCCGCGCCGTCGGGGCCGGGCAGCACGTCCAGCCGCAGCGTCTCGTCGGGACGCCCCTCGGCGGGGTCCCCGGTCGGCGCTCCGGCGCAGAGCATGACGTCCTCGGCGGGGCCGACCAGCAGCACGCCGTAGGGAGGAGAGGCACCGGTGAGGTACCGGACGTTCGCGGGACGCGAGACGAGTGCGGCCGCGTTCCCCGCAGCCGCGCACCGCTCGCGCAGCCGTGCGCGGCGTGCCGCATACACCTCGGACATGAACCGAGCGTAAGAGCCCTCGGCGTCCTCGGCAGGTCGAGACGTCCGCCCGGGGGTCCACCCCGGCGCCCTCGTGCCCCCGCCCCGTCCACCGACGCCCCGGTGAGCACCGGCTCCTTCGACCGTGCCGCAGGCACAGGCCGTACCGCGGCGAACCGTCCACGAGCAGCCGTACGGTGCCGAGCCGGCCTTACGGCATCCGGGGAGTGCCGGACGGTCGGCTACCAGGTCGGAGGGCTGGCGATCGCGCGGGCCAGGACGTCGTCGAGGTACTTCGCGGTGGTGGGGACGTCGAGCTGGGAGTTGTCGATGATGGGGAGGCCCGAGCCGTACCAGCCGGCCATGCGGCCGTGGATGCCCGCGACCTCCTCGTCGGAGAGCCGGCGGTTGCCGGTGCGCTCCGCGTTGCGTTCCAGGACGATGTCCAGGCCGGGGAGCAGGACGACGGGCAGCAGGCCGGGACCCACATGACGCTTCCAGCCGCCGAGGCCGACCACGGGGCGGTCCGGGAAGACGGCGTCGTCGAGGATGCAGGAGATGCCGTTCGCCAGGAAGTTGCGCGCGGCGAAACCGCAGGTACGGCGGGCGAGCCGGTACTGGGCCTCGGACTGGTCGTTCCAGCCGGACTGGGGGTCTGCGAAACCGGCACAGACCCATTCGCGGACGTCGTCGAGGCTGATGTGGGCGGTCGGGACCCGGCGGTGCCGGGCCCAGTACCGCGCGACCGTGGTCTTCCCGGCGCCGGCGGGCCCGATCAGCAGCACGGCAAGGGTGGCCGCACCTGTGCCCTCGTGCTGGGGAGCCGACGGGACCGGCACCGGCCCGCCCGGCGGCAGCTGGATGTGACCCGTGGTATCCCGGGGCGGCGGGCCCTGTGGGACGGGCGCGGAGGCGTGCGGTGGGGTCGGGGGCGCCGAGGACGGCGACGGAACGACCGGAGAGCCGAGCGGCACGGTGGGCGGGTCGGCGGGCGCCGGACCGCCCGGTCCGGGGGGCTGCCGGTGGGCCGCGGGGGTGTGCGGCAGGGGCAGCTGCCCCTGGTGGTGTCCGCCCTGGTCCCAGCCCTGCACGGGGTCGTGCGAAGGCGGCATCGGGAACCCCCCTGCGTGCTGCATCCGGTGCCACTCCGTCTCGTCAGGCGACTGTGCTCGTCGACGGCCGGACCGCCGGCCGCCGCTCCCGGGGAACGGTACCGGCTTCGGACGGGAGGCGCCCCGGTCACCCTCGGCCGTCATCGGTCGAACGGCCGAGGGGGACCCGAAGTGCCCTGCTCAGCCGGAGAGTTCGTCCGCGAGCGCGCGCAGCGCGAGCCGGTACGAGCCGATCCCGAAACCCGCGATGGTCCCGCTCGCGACGGCGGCGACCACGGAGGTGTGCCGGAACTCCTCGCGGGTGTACGGGTTGGAGATGTGCACCTCGATCAGCGGCGCGGTGCGCTGCGCGGCGGCGTCCCGCATCCCGTACGAATAGTGCGTGAACGCACCGGGGTTGAGCACGACGGGGAGCGATCCGTCCGCGGCCTCGTGGAGCCAGCGGATCATCTCGCCCTCGTCGTTGGTCTCCCGGACCTCGACGTCGAACCCGAGCTCCCCGCCGAGGCCCTTGCAGGCCTCGACGAGCCCCGCGTAGGACGTCGAGCCGTAGACGTCGGGCTCACGGGAGCCGAGCCGGCCCAGGTTGGGGCCGTTGAGGACCAGCACCCGACGGGTCACGCGGAGACCTCCCCGTAGGCGGCGAGCAGCACGGCCGGGTCGGGTCCCTCCAGGACGGTCGGCTTCGCCAGCCCGTCCAGGACGATGAAGCGCAGCAGGTCGCCGCGGGACTTCTTGTCGACCTTCATGGCCTCCAGCAGCTTGGGCCACTGGTCGCCGCGATAGGTCAGCGGCAGTCCGACGGACTCCAGCACGCTGCGGTGCCGGTCGGCGGTCGCGTCGTCCAGCCGCCCGGCGAGGCGGCCGAGTTCGGCGGCGAAGACCATGCCGACGGAGACGGCCGCGCCGTGCCGCCACTTGTAGCGCTCGTTCTTCTCGATCGCATGGGCGAGGGTGTGCCCGTAGTTGAGGATCTCGCGGCGACCGGACTCCTTGAGGTCCCCGGAGACCACCTCGGCCTTGACCCGGATGGACCGCTCCAGCAGCTCCGCGGTGTGCGGGCCGGCCGGGGTGCGGGCGCCCGCGGGGTCGGCCTCCACCAGGTCGAGGATCACCGGGTCGGCGATGAAGCCCGCCTTGATGATCTCGGCCATCCCGCTGACGTAGTCGTGCACCGGCAGCGACTCCAGTGCGGCCAGGTCGCAGAGCACTCCGGCCGGCGGGTGGAAGGCGCCGACGAGGTTCTTGCCCTCGGCGGTGTTGATGCCCGTCTTGCCGCCCACGGCCGCGTCGACCATGGCGAGGACCGTGGTCGGTACGGCGATCCAGCGGACGCCGCGCAGCCAGGTGGCGGCCACGAACCCGGCGAGGTCCGTGGTCGCGCCGCCGCCGACGCCGACTATGACATCGGTGCGGGTGAAGCCGGACTGGCCGAGCGCCTTCCAGCAGTACGCGGCGACCTCGGCGGTCTTGGCCTCCTCGGCGTTCGGCACCTGGACGGCGATCGCCTCGAAGCCCTGGTCGGCGAGGTCGGCACGGATCGCGTCACCGGTCTCGGCGAGGGCCTCCGGATGGATGACGGCGACCCGCTTGGCCTTGTCGCCGACGAGTCCGGCCAGTTCGCCCAGCAGCCGACGGCCGACGAGCACCTCGTACGGGTCGGTGCCGGCGCTGCCGGCGACGGGGATGCGGGTCACGGCCTGGTCCTGGTCCGTCATGCTTCCTTCTTCGGCTGGAGCGCGTCGAGGACCGTCTCGGCGACCTCTTCGGGGGTCAGACCGTCGGTCGGGACGACGGCGCGTGCGACTTCGGTGTACAGATGCCGGCGGGCGTCCATCAGCTCACGCCACTGGCGGCGCGGGTTGACGGCGAGCAGCGGGCGGGCGGTGTTGAGGCCGACCCGGCGCACGGCCTCGTCGACCTCCAGCGAGAGGTACGCCACCGGCAGTCCGGTGAGCAGCTTCCGGGTGCCCTCGTCGAGGACGGCGCCGCCGCCGAGGGCGAGGACCCCGGTGTGCTCGGCGACCGCCGCCCGGACGGCGGCACGTTCCAGCTCACGGAAGTACGGCTCGCCCTCGTCGACGAAGATGTCGGAGATCGCCCGGCCCTGCGCCGCCACGATGTCCGCGTCGGTGTCCCGGTAGCCGACGCCGAGGCGTTCCGCGAGCAGCGCGCCCACGGTCGACTTGCCGGAGCCCATGGGCCCGACGAGGACGACGAGTGGCCCGGTCACCGGATGTGCAGGTTGTCGAGGTACGAGCGGACGTTGCGCCGGGTCTCGGCGACGCTGTCGCCGCCGAACTTCTCGGCCACGGCGTCCGCGAGGACCAGGGCGACCATCGCCTCGGCGACGATGCCGGCGGCCGGCACCGCGCACACGTCGGAGCGCTGGTGGTGGGCGGCGGCGGGCTCGCCGGTGATGACGTCGACGGTCCGCAGTGCGCGCGGCACGGTGGCGATCGGCTTCATCGCGGCACGGACGCGCAGCAGTTCGCCGGTGGTGAGGCCGCCCTCGGTGCCGCCGGAGCGGCCGGAGGTCCGCCTGATGCCCTCGTCCGTGGGCACGATCTCGTCGTGCGCCTGGGAGCCGGGCACCCGGGCGAGTTCGAAACCGTCTCCGACCTCCACGCCCTTGATGGCCTGGATGCCCATGAGAGCGGCGGCGAGCCGGGCGTCGAGACGACGGTCCCAGTGGACGTGCGAGCCGAGGCCGACGGGGACACCGTAGGCCAGGACCTCGACGACTCCGCCGAGGGTGTCGCCGTCCTTGTGGGCCTGGTCGATCTCGGCGACCATCGCCTTGCTCGCGTCGGCGTCGAGGCAGCGCACCGGGTCGGCATCCAGCTTCTCGACGTCCGCGGGCGTCGGGTACACCCCGTACGGAGCCTTGGCGGCGGCCAGTTCCACGACGTGCGAGACGATCTCGATGCCGGCGGTCTCCTTCAGGTAGGAACGGGCGACCGTACCGAGCGCGACGCGGGCGGCGGTCTCCCGGGCGCTGGCGCGCTCCAGGACCGGCCGGGCCTCGTCGAAGCCGTACTTCTGCATTCCGGCGAGGTCGGCGTGACCGGGCCGGGGCCGGGTCAGCGGCGCGTTGCGGGCCAGCTCGGCCAGTTCCGCGGGGTCCACGGGGTCGGCCGCCATGACCTTCTCCCACTTGGGCCACTCGGTGTTGCCGACCATGACCGCGACCGGCGAACCCATGGTGAGCCCGTGCCGGACGCCGCCGAGGAAGGTGACCTCGTCCTGCTCGAACTTCATCCGGGCACCGCGGCCATAACCGAGCCTCCGGCGCGCCAGCTCGCCCGCCACCATCTCCGTCGTGATCGGCACGCCGGCGGGCAGACCCTCCAGCGTCGCGACAAGTGCGGGTCCGTGGGACTCCCCCGCGGTCAGCCAGCGCAACCTGCTCAACGGTGCTCCTCATCCTCACGCCTCGAACTGCGACGGCGCGGCCAGAGGCGCCGCCCGGCGCCGGCCGGGGGCGCGGCCGTGGCCCGCCTGCCTACGATCCTCCCATGTCCGGGGGATCGGACCGGCCACAGGTCCAGCAGTCGGACTCCCGTCTCAGCGTGCGGCGAGGGCCGCCTCGCCCGCGGCGCGCATCGCGGCGAGCGGACCCGGGGCCCGTCCGGTCATCTGCTCGACCTGGAGCACGGCCTGGTGGACCAGCAGGTCGAGGCCGCCGACGACGGATCCACCGCGTGCGGCCCAGGCGGCCGCGAGAGGGGTCGGCCAGGGGTCGTAGAGGACGTCGAAAAGGGTGCCGGGGCGCTCCGGCACCTCGCCGGCGAGGGCGTCGGTGGTGCCGGCCGGGGTGGTGGCGACCACCAGTGGGGCGTCCAGGGCCCGCGCCGCCTCGGCCCAGTCGGCGATGCGGACGTCGACACCCAGCCGGTCGCCCCAGCCGCGCATCTCTGCTGCGCGGGCCTGGCTGCGCACATAGGCCGTCACGGGCCCGGAGCAGATCCGGGAGAGCGCCGCCAGCGCGGAGGAGGCGGTGGCGCCGGCCCCGAGCACGGCGGCGGACTCGGTCTTCTCGACACCGCGCTCGCGCAGCGCGGCGATCATTCCGGGGACGTCGGTGTTGTCGCCGAGCCTCCGGCCGTCGTCGGTGAGCACGACCGTGTTGACGGCCTCGACGGAGGAGGCGGTCGCGCTGATCTCGTCGAGCAGCGGGATGACCGCCCGCTTGAGCGGCATGGTCAGCGACAGCCCTGCCCAGGAGCCGTCCAGCCCTTCGAGGAAGCCGGCCAGTCCCGTCTCGGTCACCTCGAAGCGGTCGTAGGACCAGCCGGTGAGGCCGAGTGCCGCGTATGCGGCGCGGTGCAGCACCGGGGAGAGCGAGTGGGCGATCGGAGATCCGAGGACCGCAGCCCTGCGGTTCTCAGTCGCGCTGGGCATTGAACTTGTCCTTGAGCTTCTGGAACTCGGCGTGCGTCTTGGCGAACTCGGTCTTGGACCTGCCGTCGGTCGCCACGAAGTACATCCAGCCGTCCTTGGTGGGGTTGAGCGCCGCCTGCAGGGCGACCGAGCCGGGGTTCCCGATGGGGCCGGGCGTGAGCCCCTTCTGGGTGTACGTGTTGTACGGGTCCCGGTTGCTGTTGATCTCCTTCTCGCTGATGTCGATCTCGCTCTGGCCCTTCAGGTAGTTGAAGGTGGAGTCGAACTGGAGGAGCTGGTTGGTCTCGGTATTGGTCGGCTTGAGGCGGTTGTAGACGACCTCGGACATCTTCCGGAAGTCGGCGTGCGTCTTGCCTTCCGCCTGGACGAGACTGGCGACGGTGACGAGCTCGAGCGGGGTCTTGAGGCCGAGTCTCGTGGCTTTGCCCTGGACGTCGGCGGCCGCGTACTGCTCGTTGGCCCGGGCGACCATCTGCTTGATGACGTCCTCGGGCTTGGTCTTGGAGCCGACGTCGTAACGGGACGGGAAGAGGAATCCTTCCAGCGGGTCCTTGATCCTGTCGTTGTCGTCGGCCCAGGACGGCAGTCCGAAGTCCTTGACCTTCTTCTCGGCGACGTCCTGGGTGGTGCCCTGGTCCAGGCCCAGCTTCCGGTCGATCGCCTGGTAGACCTGGGCCGCCCGCATGCCCTCCTTGATGATGAGCGCGTTGAGGTTGGCAGGGTTGGTCATCAGTTCGATGGCGGCTTTCGCGGACATCTGCTTCTTCATCGGGTAGATGCCCGGCTGGATCGACTGGCTCTTCGGGAAGTCGCCGGCGACGTCCACGAACGCGTCGACGCTCTTGACGACCCCGGCTTCCTTCAGGACGCGCCCCATCTCGGCGATGCTGGCGCCCTGCGGGATCTCGACCTCCACGGGGTCGGTGCCGGTGCCCGCGTAGTCCTCGGGCACCCCGAAGCGGTCCTCCCAGTACTGGTAGCCGAAGTAGCCGGCGCCGCCGACACCGCCGACGAGGACCAGGGAGACGAACAGGCAGGCGACGCCGTTGCGGCTCTTCTTTTTCTTCTTCGGCTTGTCGCCGCGGCCCCGCTCACCGCGGCGGGCCGCGTTGCCGCGGTCGTCACCGTCGGGATCGCCGTCGAGGTCCTCGTCGCCGTCCTCGTCGGGGCCCTCGGAGAAAAAGGGGTGCTCGGGCTCGTCGTCCTCGGGCTCCGGATCCGGCCGCCACTCGTGCTCCGGGTCCGGGGCCGGCGGAGTGCGGCGGCCGGGCGGCTGCGGCGGGGGGTACGCCTCGGGCGTCGTGTAGAAGTCGGGGGCCTGCTCGCCGTAACCCTGGGCCACCGGGACCTGTTGGGTGTACGGGTCGTAGGCCGCCGTCTGTCCCGTGTCCCACGTCTGCTGGTACTGCTGCGGGGGGTAGGCCTGCTGCTGGTACTGCTGGGCGTCCTGGTACTGCTGCTGCTGTGGGTACTGCTGGCCGGACTGCTGCGGGTACTGGCCGGACTGCTGCGGATACGGGCCGGTCTGGTGCTGCTGGGACTGGTACTGCTGCTGGTACGGATCGTGGTGGCCGCCGCCGTGCGCGCCGCCCCGGCCCTGCCCGTACGAGCCCTGGTCGGGCTGCTGCTGCGCTTCCCATCCCAGGTCACCGTAGAGAGGGTCCTCGGGATGCCACGGTTCGGGGCCTGTGCCCCGGCCATACTCAGTCATCGGTCCCCTAGAGCCGCGAGGCATCCGGTCGGTCCGCCTCTTTCCCCGTGCGGTCGTTGTTCGAAAAGCGACCGCATCGCGCGGAACGTTACCGTATCGCGATCAGATGACCACTTCGACGCCCTCTCCGGGCGGATTACCGGATACCCGTTCGGACTCAAGAGCGTTCTGGAGGATGATCACAGCGGCTGCCTGATCGATGACCGACCTGCCCTTCTTGGACTTCACACCGGAGGCACGCAGCCCCTGACCGGCCGTGACGGTGGTCATCCGCTCGTCCACCAGCCGTACCGGGACCGGCGCGATGCCCTTCGCCAGCTCCTGGGCGAAGCCGCGGACCTTGGCCGCGGCCGGGCCCTCCCGCCCGCTGAGCGAGCGGGGCAGGCCCACGACGACCTCGATCGGTTCGTACTCCTCGACGATCTGGCGCAGCCGCCGGTGGGCGGCCGGGACGTCACGTCCCGGCACGGTCTCCACCGGCGTGGCGAGGAGCCCGTCGGGGTCGCATGAGGCGACCCCGATGCGGGCGTCCCCGACGTCGACCGCGAGACGGCGGCCGCGGCGCATGGTCACCGTCAGGCCGTCTCGGTGACGAGGCGTTCGACGGCGGCGATGGCGTCGCCGACGGCCTCGGGGTTCTGGCCGCCGCCCTGGGCGACGTCCGGCTTGCCGCCACCGCCGCCGCCCAGCGTCTTGGCGGCCGTACGGACCAGGTCGCCGGCCTTCAGACCGCGCTCACGGGCGGCCTCGTTGGTGGCGATGACCGTGAGCGGACGGCCTCCCGCCGTGGCGAACAGGGCCACGACGGCGGCCCGGTCGCCCGGGATCCGCCCACGGACGTCGAGGACCAGCTTGCGCAGGTCGTCGGCGGAGGTGCCGTCCGGGACCTGGCCGGTGACCAGGGCGACGCCGCGGATGTCCTTGGCGCCCTCGGCGAGACCGGCGGCGGCCTGGAGGACCTTCTCCGCGCGGAACTTCTCGATCTCCTTCTCGGCGTCCTTCAGCTTGGCCAGCATGCCGGAGATCTTCTCGGGGAGCTCCTCGGGACGGCCCTTGACCAGCTCCTGGAGCTGGGCGACGACCGTGTGCTCCCTGGCGAGGAAGTTGTACGCGTCGACGCCGACCAGGGCCTCGATACGGCGCACGCCGGAGCCGATGGAGGACTCGCCCAGCAGCTTCACCAGACCGAGCTGGGCGGTGTTGCGCACGTGCGTACCGCCGCAGAGCTCCTTGGAGAAGTCGCCGATGGTGACCACACGGACCCGCTCGCCGTACTTCTCGCCGAACTCGGCGATGGCGCCCTGGCGCTTGGCCTCGTCGATCGGCATGACCTCGGCGTGCACGTCGAGCTCGCGCGAGAGCACCTCGTTGATCTTCTGCTCGACGTCGGTGAGGACCGTGCCGGGCACGGCACTCGGGGAGCCGAAGTCGAAGCGGAAGCGGCCCGGCGAGTTCTCGGAGCCGGCCTGGGCGGCCGTCGGGCCGAGGGCGTCTCGCAGCGCCTGGTGGGTCAGGTGGGTGGCGCTGTGGGCGCGGGCGATGGCCCGGCGGCGCCTGACGTCGATGGTGGAGTAGGCCGAGGCGCCGACCGTCACCTCACCGACCTGCACGGAGCCCTTGTGGACGGACACCCCGGGGACCGGCTGCTGGACGTCGCGGACCTCGATGACCGCGCCCGAGTGCAGCTTGATGCGGCCCTGGTCGGCGAGCTGGCCGCCGCCCTCGGCGTAGAACGGGGTGCGGTCGAGGACGACCTCGACCTCGTCGCCCTCGGAGGCAGCCGGCGACGGGAGCCCGTTGACCAGCAGGCCGACGACGGTGGACTCGCCCTCGGTGTTGGTGTAGCCGGTGAACTCGGTGGCACCGGAGCCGTCGGCGATCTCGCGGTAGGCGGTGACGTCGGCGTGGCCGGTCTTCTTGGCCTTGGCGTCGGCCTTGGCGCGCTCCCGCTGCTCCTTCATCAGGCGGCGGAAGCCGTCCTCGTCCACGGAAAGGCCCTGCTCGGCGGCCATCTCCAGGGTGAGGTCGATCGGGAAGCCCCAGGTGTCGTGGAGCAGGAAGGCCTTGTCGCCGGCGAGGACCTTGCCGCCGGCGGCCTTGGTCTCGGTGACGGCGGTGTCGAGGATGTTGGTGCCGGCCTTCAGGGTCTTGAGGAAGGCGGCCTCCTCGGCGAGCGCGACGGTCTCGATGCGCTTGCGGTCGGTCTCCAGCTCCGGGTACTGCTCGCCCATGGTCTTGATGACGGCGTCCACGAGCTCGCCGACGACCGGGCCGGTGGCGCCGAGCATGCGCATGTTGCGGATGGCGCGGCGCATGATGCGGCGCAGGACGTAGCCACGGCCCTCGTTGCCGGGGGTGACGCCGTCGCCGACGAGCATCACGGAGGTGCGCATGTGGTCGGCCACCACACGGAGCGAGACGTCGCTGTCGTGGGCCTTGCCGTAGGCGACACCGGTGAGCTCGGTGGCCTTGTCGATGACGACCTTGAGGGTGTCGGTCTCGTACATGTTCTGGACGCCCTGGAGGATCATCGCCAGGCGTTCCATGCCGAGACCGGTGTCGATGTTCTTGCTCGGCAGGTCTCCGAGGATCTCGAAGTCCTCCTTGCCGGTGCCCTGGCCGCGCTCGTACTGCATGAAGACCAGGTTCCAGATCTCCACGTACCGCTCGTCGTTGACGGCGGGGCCGCCCTCGACACCGAACTCGGGGCCGCGGTCGTAGTTGATCTCGGAGCAGGGGCCGCAGGGACCCGGGACGCCCATGGACCAGAAGTTGTCCTTCTTGCCCAGGCGCTGGATCCGCTCGGCGGGGACGCCCACGACGTCGCGCCAGATCTGCTCGGCCTCGTCGTCGTCCTGGTAGACGGTGATCCAGAGCTTCTCCGGCTCCAGCCCGTAGCCGCCGTGCTCGACCGGGCTGGTCAGCAGCTCCCAGGCGAGCTTGATGGCGCCTTCCTTGAAGTAGTCGCCGAAGGAGAAGTTGCCGCACATCTGGAAGAACGTGCCGTGCCGGGTGGTCTTGCCGACCTCTTCGATGTCCGGTGTACGGACGCACTTCTGCACGCTGGCGGCGCGCGGGAAGGGCGGCTTGACCTCGCCCAGGAAGTAGGGCTTGAAGGGCACCATGCCGGCCGGGACGAGCAGCAGAGTCGGGTCGTCCGCGATGAGCGACGCCGAAGGCACGACGGTGTGCCCGCGCTCCTCGAAGAAGCTCAGCCAGCGGCGGCGGATTTCAGCCGACTCCATCAGTGGTCCTCATTCCGGTTGTACGAATGCTTGGTGTACGAGTGCTTGCCGAGTCCGTACGCGTCGTGCGTGCGCCCGCCTCGGCCGAGGGCGGAGGGCGGCCGCTGTGCCGGCAGCGCACGGTCCTGGGGCACGGGGTCGACCGGTGCCTCCAGGCCCAGCGCCTCACCGAGTTCGGCCTCGCGCTGGATCATGTTCGACCGGACGTCCAGGGCGAAGTCCTTGAGCCGGTGTCCGGTCTCGACGGCCTTGTGCGCGGCCTGCGCCGCGAGACTCTCGGGGGTCAGCTGCCTGAGCTTGCGGTTGACCTTGGTGGTGGCCCACACGCCGGCTGCTGCGCCCGCGGTGAACCAGAACGTACGGCGGAACATCGCAGCGTCAGCCCTTCTGCTTCCTTCGCCGTGGGGACGGCAGGGTACGCCCGACGATCACGGTACGACGCGGGGGCTCGGGCTGCGCCTTCCGGCCGAGGGCCCGCCGCACTCCGTATCCGAAGGCCGCGACCTTGACCAGCGGTCCGCCGAACGTCGAGGCGACGGTGGTGGAGAGCGCCGAGGCGTTGGAGGTGACCTCCTGGACGTCGGAGGCGATGGCGTCGACCCGGTCCAGCTGGGTCTGCGCCGACCGGACGGTCGCGGACGCGTCCGCGAGGAGGGGAACCGCCTGGTCCGTGACCTCGGTCACCAGCCGGGTGGTCGCCTTGAGCGTCTGGGCCAGCCTCACCAGCACCACCGCGAGGAAGGAGACCAGGATGGCCCAGAAGACGGCCACCAGGATCCCGGCCACCTCTCCACCGGACACGTTTCACCGCTCCCTGCACGTCGAAAAGTCTTCCTCCGACCCTATCGCGCCGAGGGTGGCGGCCCGTACCGCATTAGCGGCCACGGGGGCGGGAGTTGCGGCTACGGATTGTACGCAGTGCACATCCCCGGATGCGCTGCGTCCCTGCCCCGCCGTGGTAGCCCGGACACGCGTAGGCCCGGACATGCGGAAGCCCGCCGCCTCCCGCTCCTCGTGGAGCGGGGGACGACGGGCTGTGCGCCTGGTGCGGTGCTACGTCCGGGTCAGCGGGCGTAGTACTCGACGACGAGCTGCTCGTCGCAGATCACCGGGATCTCCTTGCGCTGCGGGTCGCGGTCCAGGCGGAACGCCAGGGCCTTCAGGTTGACCTGCAGGTAGCGCGGGGTCTCGCCCTCGCCGGCGTAGCCACCCTCACGGGCGACCTGGAAGGGGTGCTTCTCACGGCTGCGCTCGCGGACCGTCACGACGTCGTCGGGGCGGACGCGGAAGGACGGACGGTCGACCTTGCCGCCGTTGACCTCGATGTGACCGTGCACGACCATCTGACGGGCCTGGTAGATGGTGCGGGCCAGGCCCGAACGCAGCACCAGGGCGTCGAGACGACGCTCGAGCTCGATGACCAGGGCTTCGCCGGTCTTGCCGGTGACCTTCTTGGCACGGTCGTACGCACGGGCGAGCTGCTTCTCGCTGATGTCGTACTGGGCGCGCAGACGCTGCTTCTCCAGCAGACGGACCTTGTAGTCCGAGTTCTGCTTGCGGCCACGGCCGTGCTCACCCGGCGGGTACGGGCGAGCCTCGAAGTACTTGACGGCCTTCGGGGTCAGAGCGATGCCGAGAGCACGCGACTTCTTGACCTTGGGTCGCGACTGGTTCACGTGGAACCTACCTCCATGTAAGTTAGGTGAGCCTTACCTTATTCGAGGAGGACGTAATGTCTCGACCATCTGGGATCCCCCGGCCCAGTACGTATCGGAGTTCAGACAAGTCTGCTTCCGACAACCCTGAGCAAGGTCAGCCGCGTCCCGTGGAAGGCGCTCGACAGCCCACCGGAGCCGAGCGCGTACGAACCCTCGTTGAGTCCAACGCCTCAGTATCCCTCACCGTGAGGGGTGCTCGCACCACCGGTCCCGGCTGGCCGGAACCCGCGGCACGTGCGGTGACGCCGGACGGGGACGTCATTCTCCTGGCGTACTGGGACTCCCCTGCCGCCCGGGCCGCCGCGCACGCCCAGGACGACGACCTCACCGCCGTGATGGAGATCACGGACGTCGCCCCCGTCGCCGTGCCGCACCGGATCCGCGGCCGCGCCGTGCTCGCGGGCTGGCTCACCCCGGTCCGCAACGAGGAGCGTGCCGTGTGCGCCATGCTGCTCACCGCGCAGCAGGCTTGTGGTGCCGCGTCCGGTCTGCCCGGCGTCGAGGAGATCCTGGCGACGGACGCCGGCACTCCCCACTGGATGATGCTGCGTCTCGAGGTCGGCGAGGTCCGCGTCGAGGACCTGTGGGGCGCCGAGACAGTGGAACCGGAGGCCTTCGCCCTGGCCGCCCCGGATCCGCTGGTGGCGCACGAGGCGGAGCTCCTCCAGCATCTGCACTCCGCACACGGCGACCAGGTCCAGACCCTCTGCGGACTCCTCGGTGAACGGGGCGGGGACCCACGCACGTCCGGCCTCCGGCTCGTCCCGCTGGCACTGGACCGCTTCGGACTGCGGCTGCGGTTCGGCACCGGGCACGACGCCTGCTTCGACGCCCGCTTCGACTTCCCCGAGCCGGTACGGGACGTCTCCGGACTGCGCCGCGCCATGCACACCCTCTTCGAGGCGGCCTCCGGCTGACCCGCCACGGAAGGAACGGTCGAAGACGGGCGGTCGAGGACTAGGACGGGGCTTCGCCCCGCAGCCGCCCGCGGACCTTCTCGACGACGTCCGCGTAGCGCGCCTCCGCGCCGTAGCGCGTCGGCTCGTAGTAGCGCTTGCCGTGTACCGCGTCGGGTGCGTACTGCTGGGCCGCGATGGCACCCGGTATGTCGTGCGGGTACACATAGCCCTGCGCGTGACCCAGTCGTGCCGCGCCCTTGTAGTGCCCGTCCCTCAGATGCGCGGGGACCGGGCCCGCCAGACCGTTCCGCACGTCCGCCAGGGCGGCTCCGATCGCGGTCGTCGCCGCGTTGGACTTCGGGGCGAGGGCGAGCGCGATGGTGGCGTGGCTGAGGGTGAGCGCCGCTTCGGGGAAGCCGATCATCGCGACGGCCTGCGCCGCTGCGACCGCCGTGGGCAGCGCCGTGGGGTCCGCGAGCCCGATATCCTCGCTTGCGGAGATCATCAGCCGCCGGGCGATGAACCGCGGGTCCTCCCCCGCCTCGATCATCCGCGCCAGGTAGTGCAGCGCCGCGTCCACGTCCGAGCCGCGGATCGACTTGATCAGGGCGCTCGCCACGTCGTAGTGCTGGTCGCCGTCCCGGTCGTACTTCACGGCCGCCCGGTCGACGGTCTCCTCCACCGTGGCGAGGGTGATCTCCTTCTCGCCCTTGGCGAGGGCCGCGCCCGCCGCGGCCTCCAGTGCGGTCAGTGCCCGCCGCGCGTCACCGCCGGCGATCCGCAGCAGATGCGCCTCGGCGTCCTCGGGCAGCGCCACCGCCCCGCCCAGTCCGCGTTCATCGGTGAGTGCACGGCGGACCAGCCCGCTCAGGTCCGCGTCCGTGAGGGGCTCCAGCGTGAGCAGCAGCGAGCGGGAGAGCAGTGGTGAGATCACCGAGAAGTACGGGTTCTCGGTGGTGGCGGCGATCAGGGTGACCCAGCGGTTCTCGACCGCGGGCAGCAGGGAGTCCTGCTGGGCCTTGCTGAACCGGTGGATCTCGTCGAGGAAGAGCACCGTCTCCTTGCCGAACCCGCCGGTGGCGCGGCGGGCGCCCTCGATGACCGCCCGGACCTCCTTGACCCCGGCCGTGATCGCGGACAGTTCGACGAACCGCTTGTTGGTGGCCTTGCTGACCACGTACGCCAGCGTCGTCTTGCCGATGCCCGGCGGGCCCCAGAGGATCACCGACGAAGGTCCCGCGGGACCGCCGCCGCCCTCGCCGACGAGTCTGCGCAGCGGGGAACCGGGCCGCAGCAGATGCTGCTGGCCGACGACTTCGTCGAGAGTGCGCGGACGCATGCGGACGGCGAGCGGACTCGACGCCGGGTCCTTCTCCTGGCGCTCCTCGGCAGCTGCGGTGAACAGGTCGGGCTCCACGCACGGAACCCTACGTCACCCCACTGACAGTGCCGTCCGCCTGTCGGCTCCGCCGGCTCTCGGCTCCTGGGCCTCCGCCCGTCAGCCCGTCAGCTCATCCAGAAGTCCCACCAGCGGGTCAGGATCAGCATGCCGATGATCCCGATGTGCATGACCGGCAGCACCCAGGTGAACTCGTCGAAGAAGTTCCGCAGCGCGGTCGGGGCGGGCAGGTGCTCGTTGCGGACGTTGTACGAGGTGACGTACCAGAACATCACGATCGTCGCGACCCAGGCGAGGGAGCACCATAGGCACAGCGCGTTGATGTTGTACAGCGACTGGTACATCAGCCAGGTGCAGAACCCGACGCCGAAGAGCGTGCCGGCGTTGAAGGTGAGCCAGTACCAGCGGGGGAACCGGGCCCCGGCGAAGAGGCTCATCCCGACGCCGATCACGATCGCGTAGGTGACCAGGCCCAGCATCGGGTTGGGGAAGCCGAAGACCTCGGCCTGCGCGCTCTTCATGACGCTGCCGCAGGACACGATCGGGTTCAGGCTGCATCCCGGGGTGAAGCCCGGGTCCTCCAGCAGCTTGATCTTGTCGATGGTGATCACCCAGGAGGCGAGCAGTCCGGCCGCGCCCGTGATCACCAGCAGCCAGGCCAGACCCCGGCCGGCGCCGGTCGTGCGCGTGGTCGTCCGCGTCGTCGCGTCCCGCTCTGCCTCTGAAGTCGTTGGGGTCATCACGTCGTTTCCGTCGGAGGTCTGCTGTTCGGCACGGTCATTGTGCCGTACAGCCTGCCGTCCGCGGCGTCGGGGCGACGTAAGCAAGGGCGGTACGACGGGCGAAACCCCGTTCCGCGGCGGCGCGTTGGCCGGACCGCGTCGCCGGGAACGTAAGGGAGCGGACGGGGCCGGACGGCGTCCGCCGCCCGGCCCCGGATGGTCATGCGAGCTTCGAGCTCAGCCTCTCCACGATCGCGTCGAGCGCGACCGCCTCCTGCTCTCCTGACTCGAGGTCCTTCAGCTGGACGACGCCCTCGGCCAGGTCACGGTCGCCCGCGATCACCGCCAGCCGGGCGCCCGAGCGGTTGGCGGCCTTCATGGCCCCCTTGACACCGCGCCCGCCGAACGCGAAGTCCGTCGCAACCCCCGCCCTGCGCAGCTCGGTGACCAGGCCGAACAGCACCCTGCGGGCCTCCTCGCCGAGCGGCACCGCGAACACGCTGGTGGACGCCGGGAGGTCCAGCTCGATGCCCTCGGCCTCCAGGGCGAGGACCGTGCGGTCGACACCCAGCGCCCAGCCGACGGACGGCAGCGCGGGGCCGCCGATCATCTCGGACAGACCGTCGTAGCGGCCGCCGCCGCCGACCGCGGACTGCGAGCCGAGACCGTCGTGGACGAACTCGAAGGTCGTGCGGGTGTAGTAGTCCAGGCCGCGGACCAGCTTCTCGTCGTCCTCGAACGCCACGCCCGCCGCGCCCAGCAGCTCGCGCACCTCCTCGTGGTACGCCTTGCAGGCGTCGCACAGGTAGTCGCGCAGCATCGGGGCGCCCGCCAGCTGCTCCTGGACCTCCGGGCGCTTGTCGTCAAGGACCCGCAGGGGGTTGATCTCGCAGCGGCGCCGGGTGTCCTCGTCGAGGTCCAGCTCGCGCAGGAAGGCCTGCAGCGCCTCCCGGTAGACCGGCCGGCACTGCTTGTCGCCCAGCGAGTTCAGCAGGATGCGGAACCGGCGCAGGCCCAGCGAGCGGTACGCCTGGTCGGCGAGGATGATCAGCTCGGCGTCGAGCACCGGGTCCTCGGCACCGATCGCCTCGGCACCGACCTGGGAGAAGTGCCTGTAGCGGCCCTTCTGCGGGCGTTCGTAGCGGTAGTAGGAGCCGGAGTACCAGAGCTTGACCGGCAGGTTGCCGGTCTTGTGGAGGTTGGCCTCCAGGGCGGCGCGGAGCACCGACGCGGTGCCTTCCGGGCGCAGCGCCAGCCGGTCGCCGCCCTTGGTCTCGAAGGCGTACATCTCCTTGGTCACGATGTCGGTGGACTCGCCGACACCGCGGGCGAACAGCTCGACGCTCTCGAAGCCGGGCGTCTCGACGTAGCCGTAGCCGGCGCGCCGGAGCGGCCCTGCGATGGCCTCGCGCACCGCCAGGTAGGTGGCGGAAGCCGGCGGCAGCAGGTCGTAGGTGCCGCGGGGGGCTTTGAAGGTGCTCACGGAAACTCTCGTCACATTCCTCGTCGGGGAGCGGCGGTGGGACCGTCTCCCGGGCCGGCGGCCACCTGTCGGAGATAGGGGTTGGTGGCGCGCTCGCGGCCGATGGTCGTCTGGGGGCCGTGGCCGGACAGCACCACGGTCGAGTCGTCGAGCGGCAGGCACACGCGTGCCAGCGAGTCGAGCATCTCGGCCATGTCGCCGCCGGGCAGGTCGGTGCGTCCGATGGAGCCGGCGAACAGCAGGTCGCCCGAGAAGAGGACCGGCGGGATGTCCGCGGTCTCGGGCATACCGAAGGTCACCGACCCCTTGGTATGGCCGGGCGCGTGCGCGACGGTGAGCTCCATGCCGGCCAGCTTCAGGGTGGCGCCGTCGGTCAGCTCGTGGACGTCGTCGGGCTCCCCCACGGTCAGCTCGCCCATGAGCGGCATCCCGATGGAGCGGCCGAGGGCCTTCTCCGGGTCGCTCATCATGTACCGGTCGGCGGGGTGGATCCACGCCGGCACGTCATGGGCTCCGCACACCGGGACGACGGAGGCCACATGGTCGATGTGGCCGTGGGTGAGGACGACGGCGACGGGCTTGAGCCGATGCTTCCTGAGCGCGTCCTCGACTCCCTGGGCCGCCTGGTGGCCCGGGTCGATGATCACGCATTCCTCGCCTGCGGCGGGGGCGACCAGGTAACAGTTGGTGCCCCAGGCCCCGGCGGGGAACCCGGCAACGAGCACGATCGTCCTCACAATGTTCCGACGGGTGATTGCAGCAGACCAGAGCCTACCGGCGCTGCTCGTCACACAGCGAACCCATATACCGTACGGGCAACCAGCCAGTAACCGATGGCCTGAGTCCGTACAAGGAGACGACCCGGTGGTCACCAGCGATCAGCGGCGGCGGCAGCTCGCCAGGGAGAAGTTCGAACGTCAGCAGCAGCGTCGCGACGAGGCGCGCCGCAAGTCGAAGAAGCGCAACACGATCGTCGCCGCGTCGCTGGCGGTGGTCCTGTGCGCGGGCGGCGCGGTCTACGCGTCCGTCGCGCTGACGGGCAGCCCCTCCCCGCAGGCCGACGACGAACCCACGCCCAACCCGTCGGCGAGCGAGAGCAGCGCGGCCGAGCCGGCGATGACGATCGACAGGAAGGCCTCGTACGCCTTCGCCCTGACGACCAACCGGGGTGCGATCACCATCGCGATGGACGCAGCGAAGACACCGCACACCGTGAACTCGTTCAAGGCGCTGGCCGACAAGAAGTTCTTCGACGGGACCAAGTGCCACCGGCTCACCACCGGCGGTCTCTCGGTCCTGCAGTGCGGCGACCCGGAGGGTACCGGTACCGGCGGCCCCGGCTACACCATCCCGGACGAGAACCTGGCGGCCCTCGGCAAGGCCGGTGCCGACGGCGCGGTGACGTACCCGGCGGGCACGGTGGCCATGGCGAACACCGGTCAGCCGAACTCCGGCGGCAGCCAGTTCTTCCTGGTCTACAAGGACAGCAAGCTGCCTCCCACCTACACCCCGTTCGGCAAGATCGACGCGGCGGGCCTGAAGGCGGTCCAGGACGTGGCGGCGGCGGGTGTCGAGGGCGGCGGGACGGACGGCCCGCCGAAGTCGGCCGTCACCATCGAGAAAGCCACGGTCGGCAAGTCCTGACCGTGGAATTTCGGCCGCGCTGAGTGCGGACAGCCGGGCGGCGGTTCGCCTAGATTGGCGTTGTGCAACGTGGGCCGGGTCCCGCGTCGTGAAGGGCGGGCGAGGCCCGCTCAGGAAACTGTGGACGATGCCCGGGGGGAGGACCCCCCTCGTCGGCATCATGTGGAGGAGGCGCTGTGAGCAGCGACCCGTGGGGCCGTGTCGACGAGACGGGCACCGTGTATGTGCGTACTGCCGATGGCGAGCAGGTCGTCGGCTCGTGGCAGGCGGGCACTCCCGAGGAGGCCCTGGCCTACTTCGAGCGCAAGTACGAGGGCCTGGTCGTCGAGATCGACCTCCTCGAGCGGCGGGTGAAGACCACCGATCTGTCGGCGAAGGACGCCCAGACCGCGATCGAGCACCTGCGCCAGCAGGTCGACGAACACCACGCGGTGGGCGATCTCGGCGCGCTGCGGTCCCGGCTCGACAAGCTGAGCGAGACGGTGGAGTCCCGCCGCGAGGAACGCAAGGCGCAGAAGGCCAAGCAGACCGACGAGGCCCGCCGGGCCAAGGAGGAGCTGGTCGCCGAGGCGGAGCAGCTCGCGCAGAGCGAGCAGTGGCGTGCGGCCGGTGAGCGGCTGCGGGCCCTGGTGGACACCTGGAAGGGCATGCCGCGGCTGGACCGGAAGTCCGACGACGAGCTGTGGCACCGCTTCTCCCACGCCCGGTCGGCGTTCTCCAAGCGCCGCAAGGCGCACTTCGC
The DNA here is from genome assembly GCF_055573115.1 of Streptomyces sp. NPDC030222. Lineage (NCBI taxonomy): Bacteria > Bacillati > Actinomycetota > Actinomycetes > Kitasatosporales > Streptomycetaceae > Streptomyces > Streptomyces sp. NPDC030222. The sequence continues at coordinate 207,780 of NZ_JBVICA010000010.1, read as the reverse complement.
GTCGCTCGACGCGCAGCGGGAGGACGCCCGCAAGGTCAAGGAGCGGCTGGTCGCCGAGGCCGAGTCGCTGTCCGGGTCGACCGACTGGGGTCCGACCGCGGCCCGCTATCGCGAGCTGATGGCGGACTGGAAGGCCGCGGGCCGGGCGCAGCGCGAATCCGAGGACGACCTGTGGAACCGTTTCCGCGGTGCCCAGGACATCTTCTTCGCGGCGCGCAGCAAGGTGTTCGCCGAACGGGACGCCGAGCAGACCGAGAACCTCAAGCTCAAGGAGGAGCTGGCGGCCGAGGCCGAGCAGCTGCTGCCGGTGACGGACCTGAAGGCCGCGCGTGCCGCGTTCCGTGCCGTCAACGAGCGCTGGGAGGCCATCGGACACGTCCCGCGTGACGCCCGGGCGAAGGTCGAGGGCCGGATGCACACGGTGGAGCGGGCGATCCAGGAGGCCGAGGAGGCCGAGTGGCGCCGTACGAACCCGGAGGCGCGGGCCCGTGCCGCGGGTCTGACGGGTCAGCTGCAGGCTGCCGTGGACAAGCTGCGTGAGCAGATCGAGGCGGCGAGTGCGGCGGGCAACAACGCCAAGGCCGACAAGCTCGCGAAGGAGCTGGAGGGCCGGCAGGCACTGCTGGACCAGGCGCTGAAGGGTCTCCAGGAGTTCGGCGGCTGAAACCGCTCGGTCCTGTAGGCGGAACGACGACGGCCCCGGCATCCGCCGGGGCCGTCGTCGTGTGCTGACACTGCAGTGGCCCTGCGGTCTTCGGGCCGCCGCCCGGCCTACGGTCTGCGGGCCGAGGTGACGCGGTAGACGTCGTAGACGCCCTCGACGCCGCGGACGGCCTTCAGGACGTGGCCCAGGTGCTTGGGATCGCCCATCTCGAAGGTGAAGCGGGAGGTGGCGACCCGGTCGCGGGAGGTCTGGACGGCTGCGGACAGGATGTTGACGTGCTGGTCCGACAGGACCCGGGTGACGTCCGACAGCAGCCGGGACCGGTCCAGGGCCTCGACCTGGATGGCGACGAGGAACACCGAGGACTGGGTCGGGGCCCACTCGACGTCGAGGATCCGTTCGGGCTGCTGCGACAGCGAGTCCACGTTGACGCAGTCCGCACGGTGCACGGAGACGCCGCTGCCGCGGGTGACGAAGCCGATGATGGGGTCGCCGGGGACGGGCGTGCAGCAGCGGGCCAGTTTCACCCACACGTCGTCGACGCCCTTGACCACGACACCGGGGTCGGCGTTGGCCCGGCGCTTCCGGCCGCGTCCGCGGGCGGGCGGGACGGTCTCGGCGATGTCCTCGGTGGCGGCCTCCTCGCCGCCGAGGGCCTGGACGAGCTTCTGCACGACGCCCTGGGCGGCGACATGGCCCTCGCCGATCGCCGCGTACAGCGAGGAGATGTCGGGGTAGCGCATCTCGTGCGCCAGGGTGACCAGGGAGTCGCCGGTCAGGATGCGCTGGATGGGCAGGTTCTGCTTGCGCATGGCCCGCGCGATGGCGTCCTTGCCCTGCTCGATCGCCTCGTCCCGGCGTTCCTTGGAGAACCAGGCACGGATCTTGTTGCGGGCGCGGGGCGACTTGACGAAGCCCAGCCAGTCCCGGGACGGTCCGGCGCCGGGGGCCTTGGAGGTGAACACCTCGACCAGGTCGCCGTTGTCGAGCGTCGACTCCAGGGGAACCAGCCGCCCGTTGACCCGGGCACCTATCGTGCGGTGTCCGACCTCGGTGTGCACCGCGTACGCGAAGTCGACCGGGGTGGCCCCGGCGGGCAGCGCTATGACATCGCCCTTGGGGGTGAAGACGAAGACCTCGTTGCGGGAGAGGTCGAAGCGCAGCGACTCCAGGAACTCGCTGGGGTCCTCGGTCTCCTTCTGCCAGTCCAGGAGCTGCCGCAGCCACGCCATGTCGTTGACGGTGTCCTGGCCGATGCTGCCCTTGGCGGCCTTGGGCACATCGGTGCGGATCTTGGACGTGCCGGCGACGGTCTCCTGCTTGTACTTCCAGTGCGCGGCGATGCCGTACTCGGCGCGGCGGTGCATGTCGAAAGTGCGGATCTGCAGTTCGACCGGCTTGCCGTTGGGCCCGATGACCGTCGTGTGGAGCGACTGGTACATGTTGAACTTGGGCATCGCGATGTAGTCCTTGAACCGTCCCGGCACCGGATTCCACCGGGCGTGGACGGTGCCGAGCGCCGCGTAGCAGTCGCGGACGGTGTCGACGAGGACGCGGATGCCGACCAGGTCGTAGATCTCCGCGAAGTCCCTGCCGCGGACGATCATCTTCTGGTAGACGCTGTAGTAGTGCTTCGGCCGGCCGGTGACCGTGGCCTTGATACGGGCGGCCCGCAGATCGGTCTGGACCTCGTCCGTCACTATGGCGAGGTACTCGTCGCGCTTGGGCGCGCGCTCCGCGACGAGCCGCACGATCTCGTCGTACATCTTGGGGTAGAGGATCGCGAAGGCGAGGTCCTCCAGCTCCCACTTGATGGTGTTCATGCCCAGCCGGTGCGCCAGCGGGGCGTAGATCTCCAGCGTCTCGCGGGCCTTCTTCTCCTGCTTCTCCCGCTTGAGGTAGCGCATGGTGCGCATGTTGTGCAGGCGGTCGGCGAGCTTGATGACCAGGACGCGCGGGTCCTTGGCCATGGCGACGACCATCTTGCGGACCGTCTCGGCCTGGGCGGCCTCGCCGAACTTGACCTTGTCGAGCTTGGTGACGCCGTCGACGAGCAGCGCGACCTGGTCGCCGAAGTCGCGGCGGAGGGTGTCGAGGCCGTAGTCGGTGTCCTCGACGGTGTCGTGCAGCAGGCCTGCCATCAGCGTGGCCGGGTCCATGCCCAGCTCGGCCAGGATGGTCGTCACGGCGAGCGGGTGCGTGATGTACGGGTCGCCGCTCTTGCGCTTCTGGCCGCGGTGCCAGCGCTCGGCCACCTGGTAGGCCCGCTCGATCTGGCGCAGCGTCGAAGTCTCGATCTTCGGGTCGTTGCCGCGGACGATGCGCAGCAGCGGTTCGAGGACCGGGTTGTAGGGGCTGGAGCGCTGGACGCCGAGGCGCGCCAGACGGGCCCTGACCCGGTTCGAAGACCCTCCGGCCCGGACCAGCGGTGCGGGAGCGGGAGCGGGCTTGGACTCGCCGGCCGGGGCCGCTGCCTGGGCGCGCTCGGGCGCGGCAGACTTCGACGGCTCAGCGGGCTTGTCCTTGGGCGCTCCGCCCTCCGCCCCGGCCGGTGCGGCCTGCGGCTTCTGGGATTCGGACACGTCGGAAGGTCCACCCGGACGGAGTCTGGGCGAGAGTGGCTGGGCCTCGTCTGGCAAGAGCGCTCCTCCATGCGGGATCCCCGGGTCCCCCGGTCAGGCCCGGAAACCCATGGTATCGGCTCCGTGTTCCCCGGCTCATGCCGAGACCTGTCACACGGGCCGGGACCGGCGCACGGCACCGGCCCGCGGCCACATGGCTGAGACGGGGCGGTATGTCCCAGCACCCGCCTCAACGAGATGCGGTCACCGAAGAGACGCCGTCCGAGTAACGCCGATGGGCCCCCATATGGGGGCCCATCATCTGCGTCCTGAGTCGGTCAGAGCGTGATCAGTGCCTCCAGCGGCGCACCGGCGAGGTGCGCCTCCAGCTTGGCGCGGCCGTTCAGGAACCCGAGCTCCATCAGGACCGCCACGCCGGCGACCTCGGCGCCGGCGCGGCGGATCAGCTCCAGCGAGGCCTCGGCCGTACCGCCGGTGGCGAGGACGTCGTCGATGACCATGACGCGGTCGCCGGTCGTCAGGTCCTCGGCATGGATCTCGATCTCCGCCGTGCCGTACTCCAGCTCGTAGCTCTGGGAGAGCGTCGCGCCGGGCAGCTTGCCGGCCTTGCGGACCGGGACGAAGCCCAGCCCCGCACGAACGGCGACGGGGGCCGCCAGGATGAAGCCGCGTGCCTCCAGACCGACGATCTTCGTCGCACCCGTGCGGGCGCACAGTTCGGCGAGCGCGTCGGTCAGGGCGCCGAACGCCTCCGGGTCCGCCAGGAGGGGCGTGATGTCCTTGAACAGCACGCCCGGCTTCGGGTGGTCCGGGACGTCCCGGATACGGCTCAGCAGCAGCTGCCGCACGGTGCCGGTCACCGGCGCCTGCCCTGGGCGCGCCCATGGGCTCGCTGTCCGACCACGGCGATGTCACCGGCGCCTGCCGCGTCCACCTCCTGGTCGTCGGGCTCGCCCTTGGCCGCGGCGGCCGCCCGCTTGGCGAGCACCCGCTTCTTGAGGGCCTTCATCTTCGGGTCGCGCTCCTTGAGGTCGGCGACCAGCGGAGTGGCGATGAAGATCGACGAGTAGGCACCGGCCGCGAGACCGACGAACAGCGACAGCGAGATGTCGTTCAGCATGCCCGCGCCGAGGAAGCCGCCGCCGATGAACAGCAGGCCGGCGACCGGCAGCAGCGCCACGACGGTGGTGTTGATGGAGCGGACCAGCGTGCCGTTGAGGCTGCGGTTGGCGATCTCGCTGTAGGTGTAGCGGGTCTGCTTGAGGATGTCCTTCGAGCCCTCCTTCAGACCGTCGAAGACGACGACCGTGTCGTAGAGGGAGTAACCGAGGATCGTGAGCAGACCGATCACCGTACCGGGCGTGACCTCGAAGCCCACCAGGGCGTAGATGCCCACGGTGATCGTGAGGTCGTGGATCAGGGCGATCAGCGCGGCGAGCGCCATGCGCCACTCGAAGGCGATCGCCAGGTAGATCACCACGAGGACCATGAAGACGCCGAGGCCGGTCCAGGCCTTCTCGGCGATCTGCTCGCCCCAGCTCGGGCCGACGAGTGCGGCGTTGAGCTGCTTGTCACTCGAGAGGTCGAGCTTCTCGACGAGTTGGTCCGCGACCTTGTCCGCCTGGGCGGTGTCCAGGTTGCTGACCTGGATGCGCAGGTCCTCCTTGCCCACCTTCTGGACGATCGCGGGGTGGCCGGAGGCCTCCTCCGCGGCCTCTCTGGCCTGCGCGACGGAGACGGTGGCCTTCTCGACGGTGAAGACCGCGCCGCCCTTGAACTCGATGCCCATGTTCAGGCCCTGGACCGCGAGGCCCACCACGGCCGTGATGGTGATCAGGATCGAGATTCCGTACCAGAGCATCCGCTTGCCGACGAAGTCGTACTGGACCTCGCCGCGGTACAGCCTGGCGCCGATGCTGCCGAGTCGCGACATCTCACGCCTCCTTCGGGTCGATGGGGGCGGAGACGCGACGGGAGCGGCGCAGGGGCGGCTTGGCGCCGAGCCGCTTCGGGTCCAGACCGGACCACGGGTGGCCGCCGCCGAAGAACTTCGTCCGGGCGAGCAGCGTCATCAGCGGCTTGGTGAAGAAGAACACCACGACGACGTCGAGGAGCGTCGTCAGACCGAGGGTGAACGCGAAGCCCTGGACCTTGCCGACGGTGACGATGAAGAGCACCGCGGCGGCGAGGAACGACACGAAGTCGGAGACCAGGATCGTGCGCCTGGCGCGCGGCCAGGCCCGCTCGACGGCCGGACGCAGGGTCCTGCCCTCGCGGATCTCGTCGCGGATGCGCTCGAAGTACACGATGAAGGAGTCGGCGGTGATACCGATGGCGACGATGGCACCACAGATGGCCGGCAGGTTCAGCGCGAAGCCGATGGCCGGGCCGAGCAGCGACATCAGCGTGTAGGTCAGGACCGCCGAGACCAGGAGGCTGAGGATCGCGATGAACGACAGACCGCGGTAGTAGACCAGCAGGTAGATCACGACGAGCGCGAGACCGATGGCTCCGGCGATCAGGCCGGCCTGCAGCTGCTCACCGCCGAGCGCCGGGGAGACGGTGTCGACGCCCTGCTCGACGAACGACAGCGGCAGGGCGCCGTAGGACAGGATGTTCGCCAGCTCCGTGGCGGACTCCTGGTTGAAGCTGCCGGAGATCTCGGCACTGCCTGCGATGGCCGTACGGACGGAAGGCGCGGACTGCACGTTCCCGTCGAGCGTGATCGCGAACTGGTTCTGCGGGGCCGGATTGACGGCGAGCTTGCCGGTGATGTCGGAGAACTTCTTGCTGCCCTTGTCCGTGAAACCGAGGGTCACGATCCAGATGCCGCGGTTGGGATCGATCACGGCCTTGGCGTCGTCGACGTCGACGCCGTCCACCCCTGACGGACCGAGGATGTACTTGGCGTCGCCCTCGGTGGAGCAGGCGATGGTCGGCTTGTTCGGATCGGCGTTCTTCGCCGGGTTCGGGACCTGCTTGGTGTCGCCCTTGCCCTTGGGCGTGCAGTCGAGGGCCGCGAACTGCTTCTGCAGGGCGGCGACGGCCTGGTCACCCGTGCCGGTCGGCTGCGGGGCCGGCGTGGGCGCCGACGCGGAGGGCTTGCCCGAGCCGCTGGGCTGCGGGGAGGGGGCCTTGAGGCCCTCGGTGAGGGCCCGTCCCTGAGTGGTGGCGCTCGCCGACGGCGCGGCGGCCGGCTTGGAAGGGCTGGCCTTGCCGCTGGGGGTGGCGGCGGGGCTGCCGCTCACGGCGGGGTCGGGCGTGGCCGCGCCGCCCGAGACTGCGAGCACGGGCCGGAAGTAGAGCTGGGCCGTGGTGCCCACCTGCTCACGGGCCTGCTTGGAGTCCGTGGCACGGGGGATGTTGACGATGATGTGTTCCGGGCCCTGCTTCTGGACCTCGGCCTCCGACACACCCAGACCATTGACACGGCGCTCGATGATCGAGATCGCGGTGTTCATGTTGGTCTCGTTGATGGCGTTCGGCTTGCCGGGCTGGTTCTGCGCCTGGAGCGTGATGCTCGTGCCGCCTGCCAGGTCGATACCCAGTCGCGGGGTGGTGTCCCCGGACCAGAACATCCCACCGACCAGCGCGGCCATGGCGACGAGCATCAGGGCCAGGGTGCGCCCCGGCTTCCCCTGACCTCCCGCCGCCCGGCCCTTTTTGGGTGCTGCCACCTTCTCGTTTCTCCCTGTCCAACCGCCGCGCGCCCCCTGGGCGTCGCGGCGGCCACGAAGTGGTGTGGGGATACCCCCGTGTGTCTGCACGGACTGGGGACCGCGGTGCGCCCTGGGCACCGCGGTCCCCGTTCGTGACTTACTTCGCGTCGGCCTCGCCGTCGGTCTTGTCCCCGGCCTTGGCGTCCTTCGCCTCGGCCGTGGACTCGGCGTCGCCGGCCTCGGGCTTCTTGCCGAGGTCGATCCTGGCGTCGGCATCGGCCTCGGTCAGCGACGAGGCGTCGTCCGGCACCACGGGGGTGTCGATCTTGAGGTCGCCGTCACCGTCACCGTGGACGATGCGGTTGTACTCGTCGTCGTCGAGAACGGCACCGATGGCGTTCTTGGCGAAGACGAGGTGGACGCCGGGTGCGGCCTCGAGGAGCACGGTGTCATCGTGAACCTCCTTGACGGTGGCGTACAGGCCCCCGATGGTTCGGACACCGGTGCCCGGCTGCATCTGGTCACGCATCTGCGCGGCCTGCTGCTGCTTCTTCTTGGCGGACCGGGTCATCAGGAACATGGCCCCGATGAGCACGATGAACGGGAGGAGAGTCACGAGATTCACGGGACGGGGTTTCCTTCGCACGACCGCCGCTGACATGGGCGGCCTGATCTTCGGGGGTGGGTACGCCGGCCTGCACGGTCGGCATCGGCGGAGTCTAAGCGAGTCCGCATCGATGGAACAACGCCCAGCATGGCAGGCTGGTTCCCGAAGGCGCGAACCTCCGCGCCGTCACACCCCGAACAGGCCCTGCTGTCCGCCCCGCGGGTGGCCGACGGTCCCCTGCGGCGGGACGAGCCCCAGATGAGCCCAGGCCGCCGGGGTCGCGACCCGGCCGCGCGGCGTCCTCGCCAGCAGCCCTTCGCGCACCAGGAACGGCTCGGCGACCTCCTCGACCGTCTCGCGTTCCTCACCCACGGCCACCGCGAGGGTGGACAAACCGACGGGGCCGCCGCCGAAGAGCTTGAGCAGTGCACCGAGCACCGCCCGGTCGAGCCGGTCCAGGCCGCGCGAGTCGACCTCGTACACCTGGAGCGCCGCAGCCGCCACCTCACGGGTGATGACGCCGTCGGCCTTGACCTGGGCGTAGTCGCGGACGCGGCGGAGCAGCCGGTTGGCGATACGAGGCGTGCCACGGGAGCGTCCGGCGATCTCCCCGGCGCCTTCGGAGTCGATGACGACGTCGAGCAGGCCCGCGGAGCGGTGCACCACCCGCTCCAGCTCCGCGGGCTCGTAGAACTCCATGTGGGCGGTGAAGCCGAAACGGTCCCGCAACGGCGGGGGCAGGAGCCCGGCCCGGGTGGTCGCGCCGACCAGGGTGAACGGGGGCAGTTCCAGGGGGATGGCGGTGGCGCCGGGGCCCTTGCCGACGATGACGTCGACACGGAAGTCCTCCATCGCCATGTAGAGCATCTCCTCGGCGGGCCGCGACATCCGGTGGATCTCGTCGAGGAACAGCACCTCTCCCTCCTGGAGGGAGGAGAGGATCGCTGCCAGGTCGCCGGCGTGCTGGATGGCGGGGCCGGAGGTGATCCTGATGGGGGCGCCCATCTCGGCCGCGATGATCATCGAGAGGGTGGTCTTGCCGAGTCCGGGTGCGCCGGAGAGCAGCACGTGGTCGGCGGTCGCGCCGCGCGCCCGGGCGGCCTTCAGCACCAGGTCCAGCTGCTCGCGGACCTTCTCCTGGCCGATGAACTCGTCGAGGTCCTTCGGCCGCAGGGCCGCTTCGACGGCCTGCTCCTCGCCGTCCGCGGCGGGTTCGACCAGCCGGTGGTCGGTCTCGGTTCCGGTCGTCTCGTCCCAGTTCACTGGCTGTCTGCTCTCGGTCGGATGGTGCGGGTCTACTCGGGGCGGAACGGGTCAGCGGGTGCGGTTGAGTGACTGCAGTGCCGCCTTGAGGAGGGCGCCCACCTGCGGTGTTCCCCCCGAGGCGGTGGCGGCCTCGGCCTGCGGGGCGACGGCGGCGACCGCGTCGTCGGCCTCCCGGGTGGCGTACCCGAGTCCGATCAGCGCGGCGTGCAGCTGGTCGCGCCAAGGGGCGGCCCCGGCGGTGTGCGCGCTCGCCGAGGGCGAGCCGACGGGCTCACCGAGCCGGTCCTTCAGCTCCAGCAGCAGTTTCTGCGCGCCCTTCTTGCCGATCCCGGGGACGGCGGTGAGCGCCTTCTCGTCCCCCGTGGCGACGGCGATGCGCAGGGCGTCCGGGGTGTGCACGGCGAGCATCGCCTGGGCGAGCCGGGGGCCGACCCCGCTGGCGGTCTGGAGCAGCTCGAAGACCTGCCGCTCGTCGTCGTCGGCGAAGCCGTAGAGCGTCAGGGAGTCCTCCCGCACCACGAGGGAGGTGGCAAGCTTCGCCTCCTGGCCGATGCGCAGCACGGACAGGGTGCCGGGGGTGCATTGGACGGCCATGCCGACGCCGCCGACCTCGATGACGGCGGTGGTCGGGGCGAGGGCGGCGACCGGGCCCGAGACAAAGGCGATCATGCGGTGCGGCCTTTCGTGAGCTGGGTGCTTCGGTGCGCGGCGACGGCCTGCTGGAGGCGGTTCTGTGCCGGGGTGCGCCAGATGTGGCAGATCGCGAGGGCGAGCGCGTCGGCGGCGTCGGCGGGCTTCGGCGGGGCGTCGAGCCGGAGCAGGCGGGTGACCATGGCGCCGACCTGTGCCTTGTCGGCGCGGCCGCTGCCGGTGACGGCGGCCTTGACCTCGCTGGGGGTGTGCAGCGCCACGGGCAGTCCGCGCCGGGCCGCGCACAGCATGGCGACCGCGCTGGCCTGGGCGGTGCCCATCACGGTACGGACGTTGTGCTGGGAGAAGACGCGCTCGACGGCGACGTACTCGGGGCGGTGCTCGTCCAGCCACTGCTCGATGCCGCGCTCTATCGCGACCAGCCGGTCGGCGGTCTCGGCCTCCGCGGGTGTGCGCACCACGCCGACGCCGAGCATGGTGAGCGGCCGGCCCGCGACGCCCTCGACGACTCCGACACCGCAGCGTGTGAGCCCCGGGTCCACGCCCAGTACGCGCATGCCGTCCCCTCCCCTCGGTCGTCGGCCACGGCTTCGGCACCACGGCCTCGACCACGTGTTCCTGTGCTGATGCAGGCTAGCGTCCGGCGCCGACAACGCACGGACGGGCCGACGGGAGCGTGTCCCGTCGGCCCGTCCGAACCGTTCCGTACGGCCGCCGTGTCAGTCGACGGACGCCATGATCTCGTCGCTGACGTCGAAGTTCGCGAAGACGTTCTGCACGTCGTCGCTGTCCTCGAGCGCGTCGATCAGCTTGAAGATCTTCTTCGCGCCCTCCTCGTCCAGCTCGACCTGCATGGTCGGCACGAAGCTGGCCTCGGCGGACTCGTAGTCGATGCCGGCCTCCTGGAGCGCGGTGCGCACCGCGACCAGGTCGGTGGCCTCGCTGATGACCTCGAAGCTCTCGCCGAGGTCGTTGACCTCCTCGGCGCCGGCGTCCAGCACCGCGCCCAGCACGTCGTCCTCGGCCAGCTCGCCCTTGGGCAGCACGACGACGCCCTTGCGGTTGAACAGGTAGGACACCGAGCCCGGGTCGGCCATCGAGCCGCCGTTGCGGGTCATGGCGACGCGCACGTCGGAGGCGGCGCGGTTGCGGTTGTCGGTGAGGCACTCGATGAGCACCGCGACACCGTTCGGGCCGTAACCCTCGTACATGATGGTCTCGTAGTCGGCGCCGCCGGCCTCCTGGCCGGAGCCGCGCTTGACCGCGGAGTCGATGTTCTTGTTCGGCACCGACTGCTTCTTCGCCTTCTGGATGGCGTCGTACAGCGTCGGGTTGCCCTCCGGGTCTCCGCCGCCCGTGCGCGCCGCGACCTCGATGTTCTTGATCAGCTTCGCGAAGAGCTTGCCGCGCTTGGCATCGATCACGGCCTTCTTGTGCTTCGTCGTAGCCCATTTAGAGTGGCCGGACATCCGCCTGTCTCCTTCGCGTAACCAACTTTTCTGCAACGTTCGCCTAGATCCTACCGGGATCGGCTCAGCCGCTTGCGCGCACCATCTCGACGAACAGCGCGTGCATGCGGTGGTCGCCGGTCAGTTCGGGGTGGAACGAGGTGGCGAGCGCGTTGCCCTGCCGGACGGCGACGATGTGGCCGCCGTGCTCGGCGAGCACCTCGACGTCGGCTCCGACCGACTCGACCCAGGGGGCGCGGATGAAGACGCCCTCGACCGGACCGCCCTCGACACCGGCGACCTCGACGGCCGCCTCGAAGGACTCGTTCTGGCGGCCGAAGGCGTTGCGGCGGACGATCATGTCGATGCCGCCGACGGTCTCCTGTCCCGACCTCGGGTCGAGGATCTTCTCGGCGAGCATGATCAGGCCCGCGCAGGTGCCGTAGACCGGCATGCCGGCGCGCACGCGCTCGCGCAGCGGCTCCATCACGCCGAACAGGAACGCCAGTTTGGAGATGGTGGTGGACTCGCCGCCCGGGATGACCAGGCCGTCGATGTCGGCGAACTCCTCGGGGCGCCGGACCGCCCTGGCCACGGCGTCCGCCGCGGCCAGGGCGATCAGGTGCTCCCGTACGTCGCCCTGGAGGGCCAGGACGCCTATGACGGGGGTGTTGCTCATGGATGCAGTGCCTTACCAGCCGCGGTTCGCGTAGCGCTCGGTCTCGGGCAGGGTGTCGCAGTTGATGCCGACCATGGCCTCGCCCAGGTTGCGGGAGGCGTCCGCGATGATCTTCGGGTCGTCGTAGAAGGTGGTGGCCTTCACGATGGCGGCGGCACGCTTGGCCGGGTCGCCCGACTTGAAGATGCCGGAGCCGACGAACACGCCCTCGGCGCCGAGCTGGCGCATCAGCGCGGCGTCGGCCGGGGTGGCGACACCACCGGCGGAGAACAGCACGACCGGCAGCTTGCCGAGCTCGGCGACCTCCTTGACCAGCTCGTACGGGGCACGCAGCTCCTTGGCGGCGGCGTACAGCTCGTTGTTGTCGAAGCCGCGCAGCTTGGCGATCTCGTTCTTGATCTGGCGCAGGTGGCGGACGGCCTCGACGACGTTGCCGGTGCCGGCCTCGCCCTTGGAACGGATCATGGCCGCGCCCTCGGCGATACGGCGCAGGGCCTCGCCCAGGTTGGTGGCGCCGCAGACGAAGGGGGTCGTGAAGGCCCACTTGTCGGAGTGGTTGACCTCGTCGGCCGGGGTGAGCACCTCGGACTCGTCGATGTAGTCGACGCCGAGCGACTGCAGGACCTGGGCCTCGACGAAGTGGCCGATCCGGGACTTCGCCATGACCGGGATGGACACGGCGTCGATGATGCCCTCGATCATGTCCGGGTCGGACATGCGGGCCACACCGCCGTCCTTGCGGATGTCGGCGGGGACGCGCTCCAGGGCCATGACGGCGACGGCGCCCGCGTCCTCGGCGATCTTCGCCTGCTCGGGCGTGACCACGTCCATGATCACGCCGCCCTTGAGCTGCTCGGCCATGCCGCGCTTGACGCGGGCGGTGCCGGTCTCGGGGGACTGCGGGGTGCTGGAAGACGTGCTGGACACGGAACCTCACTCGTGGGGAAAACGGACGGGTAGTGCTTGGAGCAGGAAACCCCGGCCGATCAGTCCACTGCAAGGGCCAATGTGAAGCCGGTGGCTCGTTCCCGCCTGCGATCAGGTGCCCGGGCGGTCCGCGAGCGCGGCCGGCGGCTCGTCGTCCATCTCGAACGCCAGCGGGAAAGGGGCGTGTCCGGCGAGGCGGAACCAGCGCACCTTCCGGTGCCTGCGCAGGGCACGGGCCGCCCGTACGGCGTCGTTGTGGAAGCGACGGGCCATGGGGACGCGGCGTGCGGCCGCCGCCAGCTCCCCGGCCGCCTCATCGCCCCCGGGCGCCTCACGGACCGCCTCGACCTGGGCTGATTCCCCGAACACGGCGCGCAGTGCCTGGCTCAGCTCGCTCTCGGCGACCTCCCGTTGCTCCTCGTCCGCCTGCCGGGCCGCGTGGGCGGCCTCGTACAGCACGATCGAGGCGGCCGGATCGAGGACACCGGAGGTGGCCAGTTCCTGGGTGACCGAGGCACGGCGCAGCAGCTGCGCGTCGAGCGCGGCGCGGGCGGCGTCGATCCGCGTGTGCAGCCGGTCGAGCCGGCCGGCCGTCCAGCTCAGGTACACACCGATGACGACGAGCCCGACGAGGATCCAGATCAAGGTTGCGGTCACGGCCGGTCAATCTACCCGGCGCGTACGGGCCGACCGACGAGCCGGTCGCCAGGCCGCGCACCAGGCACCCGCCGCCGACTCCCGACTCCCGGCTCCCGGCTCCCGGCTCCCGGCTCCCGGCTCCCGGCAAACGCTCAGTCGCGGCCCAGCCCCAGCCGGGCCATCAGGCCCGTGCGCTCGTCGGCCGCGACCGAGGCCGCGCCGTCCGTCACCGTCTCGTAGACGGCCAGGATGTCCGCGCCGACCGTGGACCAGTCGAACCGGCGCACATGGGCGCTGCCGCGCGCGCTCAGCCGAGCGCGGCGGGCGGGGTCGCCGAGCAGCCGGACCGCCGCGTCCGCGAGCGCGTCGGCGTCCTCGTTGGCGAACAGTTCGCCGGCCGCGCCCTGGTCGAGGACCTGGGCGAACGCGTCCAGATCACTGGCCAGGACCGGCGCGCCCGCCGAAAGGGCCTCGACGAGGATGATGCCGAAGCTCTCTCCGCCGGTGTTGGGTGCCACGTAGACGTCGACGCTGCGCAACAGCCGCGCCTTGTCCTCGTCGCTGACCATGCCGAGGAACTGCACGCGCTCGCGCATCTCCGGCGGGAGCGAGGCGACGGCCTCCTCCTCGTCGCCGCGGCCCGCCACCAGCAGCCGGGTCTGCGGCCGGGCGGCGAGGATCTTCGGGAAGGCCCTCATCAGGACCGGCAGGCCCTTGCGCGGTTCGTCGATGCGGCCGATGAAGCCCAGCGTGTCGCCCTGCCACTCCGCCTTGGGTTCGGCGTCGGCGAAGAAACCGACGTCGACCCCGTTGGGGATGACCACGGCGTCGCCCCCCAGGTGCTCGACCAGCGTGCGCCGGGCGTATTCGCTGACGGCGATCCGGGCGCTGATCTTCTCCAGCGCCGGCTGGAGGATCGGGTAGGCCGCGATCATGGCTCGGGACCGCGGGTTGGAGGTGTGGAAGGTGGCGACGATCGGCCCCTGCGCGGCCCAGCAGGCGAGCAGCCCCAGCGAGGGCGAGGCCGGCTCATGGATGTGGATCACGTCGAACATGCCGTCGTGCAGCCAGCGCCGCACCCGCGCGGCCGACAGGAACCCGAAGTTCAGCCGGGCCACCGAGCCGTTGTACGGCACGGGGACGGCCCTGCCCGCCGACACCACGTACGGCGGCAGCGGCGTCTCGTCGTCGGCGGGCGCCAGGACGGACACGTGGTGGCCCAGCCGGATCAGGTGATCGGCCAGGTCGCGGATGTGGAACTGGACGCCACCGGGCACGTCCCAGGAGTACGGGCAGACGATGCCGATCCTCATGCCCGCTCCCGGCCCGCGTCCCGCGTGCCCTCGGGGTGCGCGGTGCGCTCCGGGTCCCGCGCTCTCCCGATGGTCCTCGGCTGCTCGAGATCCGAGAGCCACAGCCGCTGCAGCATGTGCCAGTCCTCCGGGTGCTCCGCGATGCCGACGGCGTACGCGTCCGCCAGCGCCTGTGTCATCACGGACGTCTTCTCGGCGCGATCACCTGTCTCCGGGACCTCGACCGGCGCATGGATCCGCCCGCGCATCACCGGGGAGTCGTCGTACCAGAGCGTGACGGGCAGCAGCAGGGCACCGGTCTGCTGAGCCAGCAGGGCGGGCCCGGCCGGCATCCGCGCGGTGTCGCCGAAGAAGTCCACCTCCACGCCTGACGCGGACAGGTCCCGGTCGGCGACCAGGCAGACCAGGCCACCCTCCCGTAGCCGCCTTGCCAGGGTGCCGAACGCCGCACCTCCGGTGTGCGGCAGCACCTCCATGCCGAGGCCCTCCCGGTAGGCGACGAACCGGTCGTACAGCGACTCCGGCTTCAGCCGCTCGGCGACCGTGGTGAACGGCACGCCGAGACCGGTGGTCACCCAGGCCCCCGCGAGATCCCAGTTGGCCAGGTGCGGGAGTGCCAGGACCACGCCCTTCCCCGCGGCCAGACCGTCGGTGAGATGGTGCACGTCCTGGATGTCGACGCCGCTGCTCGTCCGCTCGGCGCTCCACGCCGGGAGCCGGAACGACTCCATCCAGTAGCGCATGTACGAGCGCATGCCCGCCCGTGACAGCGCGGCCAGGCGCTCGGGGCCGGCGTCGGGCACGACCCGGGCGAGGTTGGCCTCCAGGCGCAGCACGCTCTTGCCGCGCCGCTTCCACACGGCGTCCGCGATGGAGCGGCCGAGGGCCACCGCCGCCGGCTCCGGCAGCTTTCTGACGGTGCTCCATCCGAGCCCGTAGAGCCCGTCCGTGAGCCGATCCCTGACCCCGCTCATGTGGTCGCCCCGCTCCCCCGCTCCGTCGCCGCGGCCGCGTCGGCCTCGGCGGATTCCCGGCGCACGGTGACGACCCGCTGGCCGAGGGTGACGACACTGCCGACGGCGACGATCCACAGCCCGATCGGCAGCAGCACCTCGACGCCCGGCACCCCGAACCCGCTCAGCCCGGCCAGGCCCGCCGCGACCAGCGAGATCACCAGCCGCTCGGCCCGCTCGACCAGGCCGTTCACGGCGACCGGCAGTCCGATCGACTCACCGCGCGCCTTGGTGTACGACACCACCTGCCCGCTGGCCAGGCAGAAGATCGCCACCGCGCACATCAGCACACTGTCCCCACGCCCCGCGTACCAGAGCGCGAACCCGCCGAAGATCGCCGCGTCGGCGACCCGGTCGAGCGTGGAGTCCAGGAAGGCGCCCCAGCGGCTGGAGATCCCCGCCTGGCGGGCCATGTTGCCGTCCACCAGGTCCGAGAACACGAACAGCGTGATGACGATCGTGCCCCAGAAGAACTCGCCCACCGGGAAGAAGACCAGCGCTCCCGCCACCACTCCGGCCGTGCCGACGAGGGTCACCGCGTCAGGGCTTACCCCCAGACGGAGCAGCAGGGCGGCGAACGGTGTGAGGACACGCGTGAAGAATGCACGCGCGTACTTGTTCAGCATGGCCTTCCCGGGGTTCGCTGGGCCGGACGGCCCCGATGGCCTCCGGCGCGCCCATCGTAGTCACGCCGTTCCTTCCGCAGCGCCGGTGCCCCGCACTCCCATGGCGGCGTACGACGTATGGACGCACCGTGACGGGAGTGGAAAGCTCGAATGACCGCGGGCGTCGATGGAGCTGCCCCGGCTTCCACGCTCCGCGTGCTCTCCTCACCGTGCAAGAAACCGGGAGGCAAGGACATGGGCGACAAGGCGAACGCACACCCCGGAGCCGCCGGCAGGGCAGCGACGGCCGACCACCCCTCCGCGCTGCGCAATGTGGTGCTGGTCGGCCACAGCGGATCCGGCAAGACCACCCTGGTGGAGGCCCTGGCTCTCACCGCGGGGGCGGTGAACCGGGCCGGACGGGTCGAGGACGGCGCGACGGTGTCCGACTACGACGACATCGAGCACCGTCAGGGCAGGTCCGTACAGCTGTCCCTGGTTCCCGTCGAATGGGACGGCATCAAGATCAACATCCTGGACACCCCGGGGTACGCCGACTTCGTCGGGGAGCTCAGGGCCGGTCTGCGGGCAGCGGACGCGGCCCTCTTCGTCGTCTCGGCGGCAGAGGGGGCCGAGGGCATCGGCGGCGCCACCCGCGTGATGTGGGACGAATGCGCCGCGGTCGGCATGCCGCGCGCCATCGTGATCACCCACCTGGAGACCGCCAGGGCCGACTTCGAGGAGATGACCCGGGTCTGCGCCGAGACCTTCGGCGGCGACGACCCCGACGCCGTCCTCCCCCTCTACCTCCCCCGGCACGCCCCCACGGGCACCGACGGGCACGCACCGGTCACCGGACTGATCGGGCTGCTCTCCCAGCGGATATTCGACTACACCTCCGGCACCCGGAAGGAGACCGAACCCGACAGTGAGCAGCTGCCCCTCGTCAGTGAGGCGCGCAACCGGCTCATCGAGGGGATCATCGCCGAGAGCGAGGACGAAACCCTGATGGACCGCTACCTCGGCGGGGAGGACATCGACATCAAGACCCTCGTCCAGGACCTGGAGAAGGCCGTCGCCCGTGGCACCTTCCACCCCGTGCTCGCCGCCGCCCCCGCCACCGACGGGGGCAAGCAGGGCCTCGGCACCGTCGAGCTCCTGGAACTGATCACCGGCGGATTCCCCACCCCGCTCGAACGCACGGCACCCCCCGTGACCACTCCCCAGGGCGGGGAACGGCCCGACGTCACCTGCGACCCCGAGGGACCGCTCGCCGCCGAGGTCGTCAAGACCTCCTCCGACCCGTACGTCGGCCGGATCAGCCTCGTCCGGGTCTTCTCCGGCACCCTCCGCCCCGACGAGACCGTCCATGTCTCCGGGCACGGCCTGGAGGACCGCGGCCACGAGGACCACGACGTCGACGAGCGCGTCGGTGCCCTCACCTCCCCCTTCGGCAAGCAGCAGCGCACCCTCGGCCGGGGCATCGCCGGCGACATCGTGTGCGTCGCCAAACTGTCCCGCGCCGAGACCGGCGACACCATCTCGGCCAAGGACGCCCCTCTGCTGATGGCCCCCTGGGAGATGCCCGACCCGCTGCTCCCCCTCGCCATCGAGGCCCACAGCAAGGCCGACGAGGACAAGCTGTCGCACGGCCTCGCCCGGCTGGTGGCCGAGGACCCCACCATGCGCCTGGAGCAGAACCCCGACACGCACCAGCTCGTCCTGTGGTGCCTGGGCGAGGCCCACAAGGAGGTCGCACTGGAACGGCTGCGCACCCGCTTCGGGGTACAGGTCGACGTGGTGCCCCACAGGGTGTCCCTGCGGGAGACCTTCGGCGGCCCCGCGACCGGCCGCGGCCGGCACGTCAAACAGTCCGGCGGCCACGGCCAGTACGCCATCTGCGAGATCCAGGTGGAACCGCTGCCCACCGGATCCGGCATCGAGTTCGTCGACAAGGTCGTGGGAGGCGCCGTACCCCGCCAGTTCATCCCCTCCGTGGAGAAGGGCGTACGCGCGCAGGCCGCGCGCGGAGTGGCCACCGGGCACCCGCTCGTGGACGTGCGCATCACCCTGACCGACGGCAAGGCCCACTCCGTCGACTCCTCCGACGCCGCGTTCCAGACCGCCGGCGCGCTCGCCCTGCGGGAGGCGGCCGCGGACGTGACGATCCACCTCCTGGAACCCGTCGTGGAACTCCAGGTCCTGGTGTCCGACGACTACGTCGGCCCCGTCATGAGCGACCTGTCGAGCCGTCGCGGCCGTGTCCTCGGCACCGAACAGGCCGGCCCCGGACGGACCCTCGTACGCGCCGAGGTGCCGGAGATCGAGATCGGCCGCTACGCCGTCGACCTGCGCTCCCTCTCCCACGGAACGGGACGCTTCAGCCGAACGCCCGCACGGCACGAGCCGATGCCCCCGCAGATCGCCGAACGGATACGCGCCGAGGAGAAGGCCGCCGGCTGACGCCGGTCGTCCTTCACCACCGACTCCGCCCGCCGGAACCCCCACCGGCGGGCGGCAGTTGGGAGGAGGACGCGTCGGGGGGCTTCCAACGGGGAAGACACTCGCTGTCCGTGACGGCCCACCACCTCCACGGATACGCTGGGTTCCGGCTCGGCAGGTGCGGGGCAATGACACAGGGGACAGGCCGCAGCGGCACCCGATCATGCGGCGATGGGGGCGGGAGTGACGGACGCATTCGATTTCTCACCCGGGGCACAGGTCCCGCTGGCGGGCTCGGCAGGGCAGACGGCGGCCACGCACGCCCTCGCCTCCGCGGCCTACCGCGACAGCGAGGCGACCGAGATCCTCAAGGCCAACAACGAATGGCACGAGTCCACCGTGACCGCGGGCAGACTCTCGCTGTTCCGCCCCAACCTGGGCGAGGCGTTCTCCCGCGCCGTGCAGATCCGGATGCTCGGGGCGACCCGCGGCGCACTCGTCCAGTCCTTCGGCACCGAGCCGCAGACCGTCGTCGAGCACTGCCTCGCGGCGACCCGGATCCGCAAGGAACGGGACCGCAAACTCACCCTCATCATGGTGCTGTTCGGCCTGTTCTTCCTGCCCGGTCTGCTGCTGTGGCTCGGCATGTTCCAGCTCAGGGGCTCTCTCGCCAAGGCCGGCGACCGCAGGTCCGGCGCCCTCGGCACCGCGGTGCTCGTCGGCGTGGGCTTCCTCGCCCTGGTCCTCGTCGTCAGGGCACCCGTCGCCGGACTCCTGGCCCTCTACCTCCGGGCCATGATCATCGCCCCGGTCGTCGGCTGGTTCTGGGCCAAGCGCATCTGCGAGAACACCGCCAAGACCCTGCGCGAATGCTGGGACGGTCTCCTCTCGGGCGGCGGCATCGGACCCAAGATCCCCGAGGCCGTCCCCCGCAACCCCAACGAGACCGCCGCCGAGGCGCTGCGCCAGAACCTCGCCAAACTCACCGCCGAGCAGCAGAGCAACACCGTCTTCTACGCCGGGCCCAAGGGAATACTCGGCATGGGCACCCGCTGGGGAAGCTGGCAGCTCGCCGAGGAACTCGTCCCGCGCGAACCGGGCGCCGAGATCCACCCGTTCCGCAGCTGGGACGTCATCAGGGCCATCCACGACCGGCTGCGGCTCCTGGAGCGCGGCCCCCTGCACACCGGCGGTTTCCCCACGCCCTCGATCAAGCACTGGATCGTGTCCCCCGTCGGCGAGAACGCCAAGGAGGTCACCCGCCCCACCGGCGAGACCGTGGAGGCCTTCCAGGTCAAGGGCCACGAGATACAGCGCGTCTGCAACGAGCAGCAGTTCGGCAGCGGCAACCGCCACTACCTGGGGGTCCAGTTCACCCTCTGGGACGGCCAGTTGGTGATCACCATGCTGATCACCGTCACCGTCCTGCACGAGACCCTGCGCATCGAGGTCACCGGACACGCGCTCGGCCCGGTCAACGGGCTCTTCACGACCAAGCCCGCCCCGAAGACCAAGGAAGTCGACAAGACGATCAAGTTCTGGGAGAAGAAGACCATCCCCCTCCCCCTCGTCGACACGAACGAGGTCGTACGGCTGGCCGTCCGCGCGCCGCTGACCTGGTTCCCGCCGCTCCTCGACCACCTCGGCGGCAAACTCGTCCTGCCCGAGCCCTTCGGCCTGCGGCACGCCTGGGCCGACCAGCCCTGGCGTCACCGCTTCATGGCCGACGACGCCATGCGCGCCGCCACACCGGTGCTGCGCGTCGCCCATCGGGCCGCGCTCAAGGTCCTGGAGGAACACGGCGTGGACATCGAGAACTTCGGCAACCGGGCCGGGTTCCTGAGCGGTGCCGTCCAGGACCCCAGCCCGAAGAAGGCCGACGTGTACGACGCGTGAAACCCGCCGCGTGAGCCTCGCCCGTCGTCAGGCGGGCCAGGCGTCGGCGAGCATCGTGCGGGTGTCCGCGAGCAGCTGCGGCAGGATGCGGGTGTGCCCCACGACGGGCATGAAATTGGTGTCGCCGCCCCAGCGCGGCACGATGTGCTGGTGCAGGTGTGCGGCGATGCCTGCGCCGGCGACCGAGCCCTGGTTGAGGCCGATGTTGAAACCGTGGGCGCCCGAGGCGGTACGCAGCGCGACCATCGCCCGCTTGGTGAACTCGGCGAGCTCGGCGGTCTCGGGCTCGTCCAGCTCCGTGTAGTCGGCGACGTGGCGGTAGGGGACGACCATGAGGTGCCCGCCGTTGTACGGGTACAGGTTCAGCACCGCGTAGACGCTCGTGCCACGGGCGAGGACGAGTCCGTCCTCGTCGGACTTCTCCGGGATCATGCAGAACGGGCAGCCGTCGCCGGCACCCGGACCGGTGGGCTTGTTCTCGCCCTGGATGTACGCCATCCGGTGGGGCGTCCACAGACGCTGGAAGGCGTCCTGGACTCCGACTCCGATCTGCTGTTCCGGCTCGCTCGTCATGGTGTGCAGCATATGGCTTCATCCGGGTCGAACAGAAAGGCCCCCGGGAGGCCGGAGCCTCCCGGGGGCCACCCCGCCATGGCGGGGGAACCACTCACACCTGCACGCGACGTTCCACGACGTCGACGAGCTTGTTCAGGGCCTCGTCGCGGGGGATCCCGTTCTCCTGCGAACCGTCCCGGTAACGGAAGGAGACCGTCCCCGCCGACATGTCCTCGTCACCGACGATGATCATGAAGGGGACCTTCTGCTTCTGGTGCGTCCGGATCTTCTTCTGCATACGGTCGGACGACGCGTCGACCTCGACCCGCAGGCCCTTCTTCTTCGCCTCGGCGGCGAACCCCTGCAGGTACTCGACGTGTGCGTCACCGATCGGGATGCCGACGGCCTGGACCGGGGCCAGCCACGGCGGCATGGCGCCGGCGTAGTGCTCCAGCAGCACCGCGAAGAAGCGCTCGATCGACCCGAACAGCGCACGGTGGATCATGACCGGGCGCTGCCGGGAGCCGTCCGGCGCGGTGTACTCCAGGTTGAACCGCTCCGGGAGGTTGAAGTCGAGCTGGACGGTCGACATCTGCCAGGTCCGGCCGATCGCGTCCTTCGCCTGGACGGAGATCTTCGGGCCGTAGAAGGCCGCGCCGCCCGGGTCCGGGGTGAGGGGCAGGCCCTGCTTCTCGGCGACCTGACGCAGGACCTCGGTGGCCTCCTCCCAGACCTCGTCGGAGCCGACGAACTTCTTCGGGTCCTTGGTGGACAGCTCCAGGTAGAAGTCGGTGAGACCGTAGTCGCGGAGCAGGTTCAGCACGAAGGTGAGCGTCCGGTCGAGCTCGTCCGCCATCTGCTCACGGGTGCAGTAGATGTGCGCGTCGTCCTGGGTGAAGCCCCGGGCACGGGTCAGGCCGTGCACGACGCCCGACTTCTCGTACCGGTACACGGTCCCGAACTCGAAGAGGCGCAGGGGCAGTTCACGGTAGGACCGGCCCCGCGAGTCGAAGATCAGGTTGTGCATCGGGCAGTTCATGGGCTTGAGGTAGTAGTCCGTGCCCCCGTCGAGCTGCATGGGGGGGTACATGCCCTCGGCGTACCAGTCCAGGTGGCCGCTCTTCTCGAAGAGCGCGCCCTTGGTGGCGTGGGGGCTGTAGACGAACTCGTAGCCCTCCTCCTCGTGCCGCTTCCGGCTGTAGTCCTCCATGACCCGGCGGATGATGCCGCCGCGGGGGTGGAAGACCGCGAGGCCGGAGCCGATCTCGTCCGGGACGGAGAAGAGGTCCAGCTCGGTGCCGAGGCGGCGGTGGTCGCGCTTCTCCGCCTCCACGAGGAAGTCCAGGTAGGCCTTCAACTCGTCCTTGGACGGCCACGCGGTGCCGTAGATGCGCTGGAGCTGCTTGTTCTTCTCGTCGCCGCGCCAGTAGGCCGAGGCGTTGCGCATCAGCTTGAACGCCGGGATGTTCCGGGTCGACGGCAGGTGGGGACCACGGCAGAGGTCCTTCCAGCACAGCTCGCCGGTCTTGGCGTCGAGGTTGTCGTAGATCGTCAGCTCGCCCGCGCCCACCTCGACGTCCGCGCCGTCGTCGTGGGAGGCCGAGCCCTTGATGCCGATGAGCTCCAGCTTGTACGGCTCGTCGGCCAGCTCCTCGCGGGCGGCGTCGTCGGTCACCACCCGGCGGGCGAACCTCTGCCCGCGCTTCTGGATCTCCTGCATCTTCTTCTCGATGGCCTTGAGATCCTCGGGGGTGAACGGCTTCTCGACGTCGAAGTCGTAGTAGAAACCGTCCTTGACCGGCGGGCCGATGCCGAGCTTGGCCTCCGGGAAGAGCTCCTGGACGGCCTGGGCCATGACGTGCGCGGTGGAGTGGCGCAGGATACCGAGACCGTCCTCGGAGGAGATCTCGACGGGCTCGACCACCTCGCCCTCGCCCGGCTGGTAGGCGAGGTCCTTGAGATCGCCGGCGACACGGGCGGCGATGACGCTGCGCTCACCGGAGAAGAGGTCCGCGGCCGTAGTGCCCGTGGTCACCACGCGCTCTTCCCGCTCGGAATCGCGTTGGATGATCACACGGACGTCTGACACCGGTCTCTCCTGCCTGATGAGGGATGCGGCAGCGAACACTGCTCGCCCGAGAATCCTACCGAGCCCGCACACCCCATCGCGAAACGGTTTGCCGGGCTCCGCCGGCCCGTGGACCCTCAGTCGCCCTGGCAGGCCTCCTCGAAGAAGTCCAGGTTCTCCTGGAGCGACTTCATCAGCCGGTCCCGTTCCGCCTCGTCCACCTGTACGGGCTGGACGCCGGACGCGCCGGTCAGCCGCCGGAAGCCGCCCCGGCTCTCCAGATGGCCGTGCACCCTGATGGGCAGTCCGACGAGATGGGCGTGGCCGGCGATGCGGTAGTCCTCCTCGTCGAGCTCCGTCCGGACCGTCGGGACTTCGGCTCCGGCGAGGACGCGCAGGCGTACGGTTCCGGGGCCGCGCGGGCCGGACCTGCGCATACGGACGACGGCTCCGGTGATCCGCACGGGCACGGGCGGCTCATCGCGCAGGTAGCGGTCGCCCGCGGCGCGGAGCGCCGGAAGGTCTCCCGGCGAGAACTCGACGGGTTCGGGCCGGGCCGCGACCCCGAGGGGGACCCCGGCGGCGGGGGCCCATTCGACGGCGACACGGGTGCCCTCGGTACCCCGGACGAGTGCCACGACGGCCTCGGTGAGCTCCCGGCTGACCCCGGCGCCGACGGCGGCGTCGAAGGCCTCCATCCCGCCGGTCGCGCGTTGGTAGTCGACGGCCTCGCGGGTGGCGTGCAGGGCGTGGTGGAGGCGCAGGACGGTGGCGCGCCCGGCCGCCACCGGGACGAACGCGGTGAGTTCGCGGCTGCCGGGTGCGGGGCCGGTCAGGACGCCCTCGAGGGAGGCGAGGGCCTGCCGGCGGTGCCGGGCGCCGTGGTAGCCGGCGCGGCCGCGCACCGCGAGGGCGGCGGCGAGGAGCATCCGCTGGGCGGCGGAGCGCAGCTGTTCCTGGGCGGTCCAGGAGGCGGAGCCGGCGGGTCCCTCTTCGGGGACGTGGCGCCACCAGCGGATCTCGTCGCTGGGGACGGCGAGTCCCACGAGGATGTCCTGCGCGGAGGGCGCCGAGCTGCGGGCGAGGGCGGTGAGGGCCTCGCCGATGAGGTCGTCGCTGTCGGGGTACGCACGGTTCTCGGGGACGAGGAGGCTGATGCCGCGGCCGGCCGTACCGGGCGGGCTCCAGCGTGTGTAGCGGCCGGCGGCTCCGCCGCGGCGGAGCCAGCCGTGCCGGTGGAGCAGGGCGCCGAGGACGGCCGGGTCGACCTGGGAGGGGTCGGGGCCGGCGGCCCCGTGGCGGGGCGGGTCCACCGGGCGGGGGTTCCCGTCGTACGGCCGGTGCATCAGGGCCTCCCTCCGGTACCGATCCGGTTCATGATCTCGCAGAGCGCACGGTCGTCGAAGATCCGGGAGGTCGGTACTCGCACGGTGGTCCGCCGGCGCCCGGTCACGGGGTGTCCGGCGAGGTTGGTCCAGTAGCAGCAGTGGCGCAGCGCGAGCCGGTCGTGGCCGGCGCGCAGCCAGTCGTCCTGGGACCGCGGGACGAGCATCACGACCAGGATCTTGTGGACCGACACCGGGGTCCGGGCGAGCTTCGCCAGGTGCTCGTTGTCGAGCGTGAAGGAGAAGGCCGCGCCCGGGGGGTGCGGGGCGATCTGGTACGTGCACTTGAGCTGGATCTTGATGGTCACTTCGTCGTCGATGGTGTGGCCGGGAGCGCTGTGGCTCACGTGCCAGTCGATGCCGTTGTCGGGAAAGGGCTGCGAGAGCGAGCACCCCGCGGCCGCGGCGACCGCGTGGAGGTAGCCCACCTGGAGGGTCTCCATGCAGGCGGTGGTGGCGAGTGAGCCCCGCTGGGGTGCGATCCGCTCGGGCAGCAGCCCGCCCGATTCGGGCTGCGCGAGCGCCATGGCTGTCGAGCGCCTTCCGGACGGTGGTGGTCGGTTCCGCGAGATTGTGCGTGACGGCACGTCAAATGACATTTCCGTCCACCTGTGTTGTTGCCGTATCGCATCGGCCGCAAACGGCGTATGGCGGGAAGCCTGCGGGTATCACCGGATCGGGCAGGGGACGGAGCACGCCATCTGCCGGTTGATGACGAGGAGTTCGGACATGACGTGCTGGTATGAGGGCTCCCTGGCAGCGTTCGACACGGAGACCACGGGGGTCGACGTCGAGGAGGACCGGATCGTGTCGGCGGCGCTGGTGGTGCAGGACGCCCCCGGGGCACGGCCGCGGGCGGTCCACTGGCTGGTGAATCCGGGCATATCCGTTCCGGAGGCGGCAACGGCCGTGCACGGTCTGACGGACGATCACCTTCAGCGCAACGGCCGGTGGCCGGCGCCGGTGATGGACGAGGTGGCGCGGGCGCTTGCGGAGCAGTGCGCCGCGGGCCGTCCGCTGGTGGTGATGAACGCGCCGTTCGATCTCACCTTGCTGGACCGGGAGTTGAGGCGTCATCGGGCGTCATCGCTGGACGGCTATCTGGACGGGGCTCCGTTGCACGTGCTGGATCCGAGGGTGCTGGACAAGCATCTGGACCGGTACCGGAAGGGGCGTCGCACGCTGACCGATCTGTGCGCACTCTACGGAGTGACGCTGGAGGGCGCCCATGACGCGGCGGCGGACGCGACGGCGGCGCTGGAGGTCGTGCGGGCGCTCGGGCGCCGGT
Source organism: Streptomyces sp. NPDC030222 (assembly GCF_055573115.1). Taxonomy (NCBI): domain Bacteria; kingdom Bacillati; phylum Actinomycetota; class Actinomycetes; order Kitasatosporales; family Streptomycetaceae; genus Streptomyces; species Streptomyces sp. NPDC030222. The sequence continues at coordinate 182,093 of NZ_JBVICA010000010.1, read as the reverse complement.
TCGCCTCGCGGCTGGACCGGCTGACGGCTGCCGAGTTGCACACGCTCCAGACGAATTGGTACGCGGCGCAGGCGCGGGGCCTGCAGGCGTGGTTCGCGCGGAGCGGCACGCCGGAGACCGTCGATCCGTCGTGGCCGCTGCGTCCGGAACTCTCGACTGCCGCGTGAGCCGGGCCGGCGGGCACCGGGCATCGCAGCGCGGTCCACAGGAACGAGTAGGCCGGTCCGTCTGTCTGACGGACCGGCCTTCTCCCGGTGGGCGATACTGGGTTCGAACCAGTGACCTCTTCGGTGTGAACGAAGCGCTCTCCCACTGAGCTAATCGCCCGGGAACGCACTGAACCATACAGGTCCGGACGGGGTTCCTTCAAACCGCGTCGAGGACGGCGGAGAGTCCGCGCCGCCCCGCCCGCATCATCAGCGCGTGGTTGGCCAGGAACACCGGCCGGCCGGGGACGGCGAGCCTGCGCATCAGGGGTTTGCGCACGTCCACCTCCTGCTCGTACAGCACCCGGGTGCCCCCGGAACGCTTGCTGAGCGTCCAGCGCGCCCACCCGTCGAGGTCGCCGGTCAGCTCCACTTCCAGCACCCGCGCGACCGGGTCGCTGCGCCGTTCACGCGCCGTGACCACCAGGTCGTACGGGAGGACGGAACGGAAGCGGGCGATACCGGTGCGGTCGTCGACGGGGGTGACCTCGCGGACCTGCCGCCACCACCTCGGGTACTCCTCGGCACACCGCAGGACCTCGTATACGCGGTCGGGGTCTGCGGGGAGGTCCCAGACACTGCGGAAGCGGTAGTGGCACCAGTCCATGCCGGGAATGTGCCCACTGCACCGGGGACTCATCGGCGCACCCCGGATTCCGTCCGTATCCGGCGGCTCCCCTTTGTCGTTCGGCCCTTTGTCATTCGGCCCGGCACTGTCATTGGGCCCGGCATTCCCGGCTCGGCCGTATTCCCGGCTCGGCCGTATTCCCGGCTCGGCTGCGTCCCCGGCTCGGCTGCGTCCCCGGGCTCGGTGCCGGTCCGGGTCCGTACTCGACGCGGCAACGTACCCGCGTACTCACCACGGAACTGAGTACCCGCACCCATGTGCGAGCCCTGTGTCGCGGACCACACTCCAGGACATGGAGAACGTTCCGCCACCCGCCGAGGAACTGGCGATCCTCGACCGCGAGCTGGCCCGACTCGATGCGCACCGCGCGCAGTTGCTGGCCCGCCGGGCCTGGCTGCTCAGCGTGCTGCAGCCGCCCGCCGCCACCTTGCCTCCCCCTCCGTTCCCGGCGGCCGCGCGTCGGCCCGAGGCGTCACCGCCCAGCGTGCAGAACGTGCTGCTGGCGCTCGGCGGGGTGCTGCTCACCGTGGCCGCGGTCGCCTTCACCCTGGTCAGCTGGGGCCACATGGGCATCGGCGGGCGGTCCGCCGTGCTGACGGCGGTCACCGCCGCGGCGCTGGGAGCGCCGGTGTGGCTGCTGCGCCGCGGGCTGCGGTCCACCGCAGAAGCCGTGGGCGGACTCGGTCTGGCCCTGACCGTCCTGGACGCCTACGCCGTCCACGAGGTCGCACTGCCCGGTACGGACGGCCTCGCCTACTCGGCCGCGGCGTCCGCGGTACTGGCCCTGCTGTGGGCCGCCTACGGCACGGCGCTCGGCCGGCTGCGGCTGCCCTCGGCGGCCGCCGTGGTCACCGCCCAGCTGCCGCTGCCGCTCGCGGCCGTCGCCGCGGAGGCCGGTCCGCTCACGATCGCCTGGGCGCTGCTCGCCACCGCGGGTCTCGACACGGCGGTCGCGCTGTGGGGCCGGGCACCCCGGGTGGTACGCGTCCTCGCGGGCACCGGCGCCGGGCTGGTCGGCGGCTGGGCTCTGCTGGGCGCCGGCTGGCTCTCGCTGTCCGCGGACGGTCCGGTCGGTGCCGCTGCGCCGGGTGCGCTGCTGGTGACCGCCGCGGCCGTGGCGCTGTGGGCCGCGTGGCGCGCCCCGGCGACGGCGGTTCCGTGTGCGGCCGTCGCGGGTCTGTCGGCCGTGACCGCGGTGGGCGGTGTGGTCCGGCCGGTGGTGGCCGACGGGTGGGCCGTGACGGGGTATCTGCTGGGCGCCGTGGCCCTGCTGGGGTCGGTGGTGGCGCTGCGCGGGCGGCTGCCCCGCGGTGTGCTGCTCGGTGCCGCGGGTGCGGCCGGGGCGGTGCAGGCATGTGCCGCCGTGTGGGCCCTGCCGGTGGTGGGTGTCGTGGTGGTCGGACCGGTCCGCTGGGCGGACTCGGTGTGGTCGGGTGCTCCGGAAGGTGCGCGGGGCGCTCTGCCGGGCGGGTTCCCGTGGTCGGAGCTGTCCGCGGCACCCCTGGTGCTGCTGGTCGTTGCGATGGTGTCCGCGGTGGCGGGCCGACTGTCGGCCGTGCCCGTGGCGCGGCGCGCTGCCGCTGCGGCGGGTGCGTTCGGTGCGGTGTGGGCGGCGCTCGCGGTGCTGCCGGCCGTGGCGGACGCGGGCTTCGTTGTCGCGGTGACGGTCCAGGTGCTGCTGACGGTGGCGGCGGTGGTCGTGGTGCGCACGCCGCTCGCGGTGCGGGCGGCAGGTGCGGACGGAGCCGCGGTCGCACGGCGGGTGGCCTTCGGGTGCGCGCTCGCCGGGGGCGCCTCGGTGTCGCTGTCGGCGCTCGCCTCGCAGCCCGCCACGTTCGCCGTGCTGGGCGTGATGACGGCGCTGTTCGCGGTCGCGACGCTCGGTGGCGGCGCGTTCGGGCAGGTGTCCGCGGCAGTGGCGGTGGCCTGCGCGACGGGGCTGGTGTGCGCCGTCGGGGCGGCCCTGGGTCTGCCCGTCCACCAGGTGGCCCTGCTGGTGCTGCTCGTCCCCGCTGCGGCGGCCGCGCTGGCGGCCCTCCCGGGCGGCCGTGCGGTGGGGCTTCCGCTGGAGGTTTCGGGTGCCGTCGCGGGGCTGCTCGCGGTGCTCCTGGCCGTCGGCCACGCACCGACGCTGTCGCTGGTTCTGGCGCTCGCCGGGGTGATCGCGGCGGCGACCGCGGTGCGGGAGGACCGCCGGCCGGTGGGATACGCGGCGGGGGTGCTCTGCGTGGCGGCGATGTGGGTGCGCCTGGCGGCGTCCGGGGTGACGGTACCGGAGGCGTACACGCTCCCGGTGACGGTGCCCGCCCTGGCCGTCGGTGTGCTGCGGCGGCGCAGGGACCCGGAGTCGTCGTCCTGGACCGCTTACGGGCCGGGCCTGGCCGCGACGCTGGTGCCGAGCCTGGTCGCCGCCTGGGGCGACGGCGGGTGGCTGCGTCCGCTGCTGCTGGGGATTGCCGCCCTCGCGGTCACCCTGGCGGGGGCTCGGCTGCGGCTCCAGGCGCCACTGGTGCTGGGCGGGGTGGTGCTGGCGATGGTGGCCCTGCACGAGCTGGCGCCGTATGTGGTGCAGGCCATGGGTGCGCTGCCCCGCTGGCTGCCGCCGGCGGCAGCAGGACTGCTGTTGCTGGCCGTGGGGGCGACGTACGAGCAGCGGCTGCGTGACGCCCGTCGGCTGCGGGAGCGGCTGGCGCGGATGCGCTGACGCCGAAGGCCCGGAGGCTGTGGAAGCCTCCGGGCCTTCGGTCCGGGGTGGGCGATACTGGGATCGAACCAGTGACCTCTTCGGTGTGAACGAAGCGCTCTCCCGCTGAGCTAATCGCCCGGGCGCACCGCAAACATTACCCCATGTGAGCGGCTACTCCGGACCATCCGGATCACTCGTTGATCTTCCACGGCATGACGATGCCGAACTTCCAGACGTAGATCCCCAGCAGCACCGCGACGATCACCAGACCCACCGTGGTGAGGATGATGTTGCGGCGCCGCACCGCGGGGTCGAGGGCACGCTGGGCGGCCTCGGTGACCTTGCGCTTGGTCCAGCGGAGGACGAGTTGCGCCCAGACGAACTCGGTGGCCCAGATCGCCATACCGCCGAAGATCACCAACCAGCCGGGCCCGGGGAGCGGCAGCATGACGACACCGGCGCCCACCACGGCCAGGCCCACCAGGAACACCCCGACCTGCCAGCTCATGTGCAGGGGCCGGGACGCCCGGATGAACCGCGGGGCCCGGGAGCCGAGCTCCCGTTCCGGCTTCGGCGTTCCGTCCTCGGAGGCGGGTGCGTCGCCCGTCCCGGCGACAGTCGCGTCCATGGCGTCGGCAGCGGCGTCGACTACTCGGTCGCGCCTGTCACTCCCCGTATTCATGACCACAAAAGTACCTGACGGCGGGCGCTGCCGGGATGGCCGTATGACTCGCAGTGACACTGCGCCGGCCGAGCTACGCGAAGAACCGCAAAAACGGCAGAGGGGTTTACAACGGCATCGTAGGTGGCATGTCGATTTCGCCGACGTGCGAATCCCCGAGCGCACACTGAGCGAAAGGCCCTGGCGCTTATGAACACCACGGTCAGCTGCGAGCTGCACCTGCGCCTCGTTGTATCGAGCGAGTCCTCACTGCCTGTACCCGCGGGCCTGCGGTATGACACGGCCGATCCCTATGCCGTGCACGCCACTTTCCACACCGGAGCCGAGGAGACCGTCGAGTGGGTGTTCGCCCGCGACCTCCTCGCCGAGGGTCTGCACCGGCCCACCGGAACCGGCGACGTCAGAGTCTGGCCGTCCCGCAGCCACGGCCAGGGCGTCGTCTGCATCGCCCTCAGCTCCCCGGAAGGCGAGGCGCTGCTCGAGGCCCCGGCGCGGGCCCTGGAGTCGTTCCTGAAGCGGACCGACGCCGCGGTGCCACCGGGCACCGAGCACCGCCACTTCGATCTCGACACGGAGCTCTCGCACATCCTGGCCGAGAGCTGAGCCAGGCCGAGAGCCGCACGGCGCCGTCCGACTCGGGGAGACGGCGCCGCGTGGATCACCACATACGGCGGACACCGGCCATCGGCGCCGTTCCTGCGGAGCACTCCGCGGGGACGGCGCCGCTGCCGTTTCGTGCGAGCCGCTAGAGTCGACGGCCAGTCGGCGGGCGCCCGCCCGCCGCAGGCCAGGGAGCGAATCGTGCTGATTCCCCACGACACCCGGATCGCCCTCGACGTCGTCGTCGATCTGGTGAACACCGCGCCGGAGAGCGAGGCCGACGACCGGCTCGCCGACGTCGAAGCGCTGTACGGCTTCGTACGGGACCACTCGATCAGCGGAGTCGCCGACCTCGACGAGGAGGATCTGCGGGCCGTACGGGCCGTGCGGACGCGCTTCGCCGACGTCTTCGCGGCACCCGACGCCCGCGCCGCCGCGGAACTGATCAACCAGACCGTCGCCGCGGCGGGAACCACCCCGCAGCTCACCGACCACGACGGCTACGACTGGCACGTCCACTACTTCGCACCCGGGGCGTCCGTCGCCGACCACCTCGCGGCGGACTGCGGTATGGCCCTCGCCTTCATCGTCGTGTCGGGAGAGCAGGAGCGGCTGCGCCGCTGCGAGGCCCCCGACTGCCGTCACGCCTTCGTCGACCTGTCGCGCAACCGCTCGCGCCGCTACTGCGACAGCCGCACCTGCGGGAACCGTCTCCATGTGGCCGCCTACCGCGCGCGCCGCAAGGAGGCGGCGAGCTGAGCCGCGCCCGGGGAACGCCGACGGCCCCGGGCCGGCACACCGCGACCAGGACGGGCACCGCGGGGGCGCCCGCAGCGGTGCCGCCCCGTTCACAGCAGGAACAGATCGTGCAGCGCCGCCAGCAGCAGCAGAGCGCCGATCACCGCCAGGAAGATCATCAGCGGTGGCTGGGAGAGCGCGAAAAGACAGCCGTGTCGTGCGGCGTCGGGCAAAGGAGCGGGGGCGGGTGCATCGTCCCGGGAGGTGTCCAGCATCTCGGGGCGATGATGGCGCAACCGGCCCTGGAAGATCAGACAACACGCCCGGACGGCAGCACGGTCGGGTGATTTCCCGGCCGGATGATTCGCTCACCCGTACGTACGTCAGACGTTCGTCTCCCCTGCACGCTCCGTGACCGGGGCTCGGCTCATATGCCGTGCTTCTTCAGAATCGCCTCGATGTCGGAGAAGTCGTCGTCCCCGCCGGCCGACGCCCGCTGCGCGCGACCCGCGGTCCCCGCTGTCGGCTCGGCACGGCCGGCCCCCAGGGACGGCGTGCCCGCGGTCGGTGCGACCGCCTCCGCGCGCCGGGCGGCCTCCGCGGCCCTGCGCTCCTTGCGCGTGCCGCCGCGCCGCCGTTCGACGGCCCGGCTGGTGGCGAACAGCGCCCAGGACATCCCCAGCACCCCGAAGCCCGCCCATACGGTGGGCGAGAACACCACACTGGTCAGCCAGTCCACGACACCCGTCATCACCAGACCGACCGGGATCAGGGCATAGGCGGCGATACGCGCCGCGGCGACGAAGCGCCGTCGGTACGCCGTGAGGGCCGCGATACCCAGTCCGGCCGCGGATACGGCGGCACACACCGTCTCGGCAAGCATCCCGTCCTCCAGCCTTGCGTCGTTCTCGTTCATGCTCGGTGCTCGATCGTTCCCGATCGTTCCCGATCGTTCTCGTGCGTACCAGGTGGACCTCGGCGGTCCTGCGAACCCCGGTCGCACACGAGCCCGTCGTCCTCCATCCTGCCCTGCCGCCCGGAACGGAACCACGGTCCGGCACGAACGTCAGGGAGATCTCGGGGGCACCCTGAGGAGATCCGGGCCGGGAGGCCCCGGACCGCCGGCTCCGGGTCCCGGTCGGCGGTTGCCCACCCGGCTGGAAGACTGGCCCCATGAGTGATTCCTCCCCCGCCCGTGCCGTCGTCCTGGATGTCTGGTGCGAGCTCCAGTGCCCCGACTGCCATGCCGCGCTGGACGACCTCCGCGCGCTGCGGGCCCGCTACGGCGACCGCCTGGAACTGCGGCTGCGGCACTTCCCCCTCGAGAAGCACAAGCACGCGTTCGCCGCGGCCCAGGCCGCCGAGGAGGCGTTCGAACAGGGCCAGGGCTGGCCCTACGTGGAGGCCGTCCTGGCTCGTACCGACGAGCTGGCCGCGGAGGGCGAGCCGGTCCTGCTGCGCGTCGCCGCCGAACTCGGCCTGGACGTGGAGGAGTTCGACACGGCGCTGATCGACGGCAGGCACATCCTGGTCGTCGACGCGGACCAGGCCGAGGGCAAGGCCATCGGGGTCACCGGTACGCCGACCTATGTCATCGACGGCGAACGGCTGGACGGCGGCAAGAGCCAGGAGGGTCTCCGCGCACGGATCGAGGAGATCGCGGACCGGCTGCTCGCGGAGTCCTGACCCGTACGGTTCCGGGGTCGGCGGCTCACCTCTCAGGGCGACCGCGAGCTGCCGCCGGGCCGGTCGTCCGGCCCGTGCGTGGCCCGGCACGTGCGGCCCGTGCGGCCCGCCGTCCCGCGAGGCAGCGCAGGCGTCTGCCCGGTTCCGGCCGGCGCCCGTACCGCTCGGTGCGGTTCCCCGCCCGCCCCGCTCGGAACAGCGCCCCCGGCTCAGAGCAGCGGCTTGTAGAAATGCCGGTCGGTGGTCTGGTACCCGAGCGACTCGTACAGCCGGACCGCCGGCGTGTTGCCGGCGAAGACGTTCAGCCCCAGCCGGCTCCACCCGGCGGCCAGCGTGAGCCGTTCCGCCAGCAGCATCAGCGACCGCCCGTGTCCGCGGCCGCGGTGCTGCTCCGCGACCTCGACGTCCCACACGAACCCGGCGGTCTCTCCGGGCGCGAGCTCACGGGACCCCACCCACACATGGCCGACGACGGCGCCCTCCTGCACCAGGACCCGGATGTCGGCTCCAGGTGTGTCGAGGCCGTCCGGCAGCTGACTCCGGTGGTCGGCCCGGGACTTGGCCCAGGCCCGCTCCTCCGGTATGCCGCGGTCGATCCAGCTCTGCGCGTACTCCGCCACTGCCCGCTCCAGCCAGGCCGGGTACTCCTCCGCGGTCATCGGCCGGGCCTCGGCACCGGCCGCCAGGACGGGGGGCTCCGTCGGCAGGGTCTTGACCATGCCGCGGTTGCGCTCGGTGTAACCAAGCGCGGTCGCCATACGCAGCGCGGCCGACGCACCGGCGGGCACCGAGACCAGCACCTGGGTGCAGCGCCAGCCGCGCAGCACCTCCTCCGCCGCGAGCGCGGCGACCGTGCCCCGGCCCCGCCTCCGGTCCGGCTCATCGATGCGCAGCGAGCGGATCCGGCCCGCCGCAGGACCGAGCGTCGGATGCGTGCCGAGGGTCACGGCACCCACGGGCCGGCCGTTGACGCAGACGTCGTAGGTGCGGGTGGTGGCGCCCTCGGCGTCCTTCTGAAGCGGCCCGGTCGGCCGCAGGGTCGTCGTCATCATGGGTGTTCTACCTGCTGGACGCCCGCCCGTCACCACCGTTCCGGGCCGTCAGGGATCCAGATCGGCGCCGGAGTTGTCCTCGAAGACCCGCATGGCCTTGGTGGTGACCGGGCCGGGAACGCCGCTCAGCCGGCGTCCGTCCACCCGGCGGACCGCCTGGACGTCGCGGAGGGTGGAGGTCAGGAAGATCTCCTCGGCGGTCTCCAGGACGTCCAGGGGAAGGTCGGTCTCCTGCGCCCCCGTCCACTCGACGACCAGGGCGCGGGTGATGCCCGCGAGGCAGCCCGAGGAGAGCGGCGGGGTGTGCAGCTCGCCGTCGACGACCACGAAGACGTTGGAACCGGTGCCCTCGCACAGGCGCCCCAGGGTGTTGGCGAACAGCGCCTCGGACGCCGCCTCCTGGTGCGCCCGCGCGAGGGCGACGACGTTCTCGGCGTAGGAGGTGGTCTTGAGGCCGGCGACGGCGCTGCGTTCGTTGCGCGTCCAGGGGACGGTGATCACCGCGGTGGTGTCGGGCCGGCGGGTGGACTCGCCCAGCGCGACGACGAGTGAGGGGGTGTCGTCGCCGCGGTCGGAACCGAGCGGCGAGATGCCGCCGGTGTAGGTGATCCGGAGCCTGCCGAGGGGCACCGGGTGGGCCTCCAGGACGGCGGCGCAGGCCGCGCGGACCTCGTCGAGGTCGGGTTCGGGCAGGCCCAGTCCGCGGGCGGACCGGGCGAGCCGGTCGACGTGCCGGGTGAGGGCGAAGAGCCGCCCGTCGGCGGCCTTGACCGTCTCGAAGACGCCGTCGCCCACGGTGAGGCCGTGGTCGAGCACGGACACGAGGGCGGCGTCGGCCTCCCGGAGTCCACCGTTGACCCAGATCTTCATCTACACGGTCCTTCCCGTCGCCTCGATCGCGCCCGGCGATTCGTACGCGCCCGACGCTACCGCGAGGAGGCGGGAGGCCTTGAGCTCGGTCTCGTCCCATTCGCGTTCGGGGTCGGAACCCCAGGTGATGCCGGCACCGGTGCCGAAGCGCAGGACGGGGCCGGCGGGCGCGGTCCGGTCGATCCAGAAGGTGCGTATGCCGACAGCCAGCTCCCCGGTGCCGCGGTCGGCGTCCACCCAGCCGATGCCTCCGCAGTAGGGGCCGCGGGGGGCGGTCTCCAGAGCGGCGATGATCTTCAGGGCGCTGGACTTGGGGGCGCCCGTCACGGATCCGGGCGGGAACGTCGCGGCCAGCAGCTCGGGCCAGCCGGCCTTCTCGGCGAGCTTCCCGCGCACGGTCGACACGAGGTGCACCAGCCCGGGGTGCTCCTCCACCGCGCACAGCGCGGGGACGCTCACCGAACCCGTCTCGCTGACCCGCCCGAGGTCGTTGCGGACCAGGTCCACGATCATCACGTTCTCGGCGTGGTCCTTCTCCAGCAGGTCGTCCGCGGTGCGGCCGGTGCCCTTGATCGGGCCCGACTCGACGGTCCGCCCGGTGCGCCGGAGGAAGAGTTCGGGAGAGGCCGTGGCGATCTCCACGCCGTGCGCGGGAAGCCGGATCGTTCCTGCGTAGGGGGCGGGGTTGCCGCGGGCGAGCAGCGCCGTCAGCGCGTCGACGTCGGACGCGCTGGCGTCGGGCAGCGAGGCGGAGAGCACCCGGCAGAGGTTCGCCTGGTAGACCTCGCCGGCCGCGATGTGCTCCCGGATGCGGCGTACGCCCGCGACGTAGGCGGCACGGTCCAGCGAGGACGTCCAGGCGTCCGCGGACGGCCCGTGCCACCTGCCCGGCCGGGGGGCGGGGACGGGCGCGGTCCGTACGTCACCGAAGCGCGCGCAGACGAGACGGCCCTCGAAGTCGGCGGAGACGGCCCAGAAGCCGGTCGAGTCGAGGGCCGCGGGGTCGCTGGTGACGTCCCGGAGATCGGAGGCGACGAGGCCGCCGAAGCGGGCCATGGGGGCGAGGTCGTGCACGGTTGTGAGTCTAGGTCGGGCGGTCGTGAGCTGCCGCGGAGCTCCCCGGCTGCCCCTTCCGGCAGGCACAACGCAGCACGCTGCGGAAACGCGTTTTTGTACTGGCCCAGGAATCCGCTAGAGTTCAACTCGTCGCCGGGACGCGAGAGCGGACCGGGAAAGCGACAAGCGGACGTGGCTCAGTTGGTAGAGCATCACCTTGCCAAGGTGAGGGTCGCGAGTTCGAATCTCGTCGTCCGCTCGACGTGGGGGATCTTCCCGAAACCCCTGCACTCCGGGTGGAGTGGCCGAGAGGCGAGGCAACGGCCTGCAAAGCCGTCTACACGGGTTCAAATCCCGTCTCCACCTCCAAGGACGATTAGCTCAGCGGGAGAGCGCTTCCCTGACACGGAAGAGGTCACTGGTTCAATCCCAGTATCGTCCACTGGATCCGCAAGGGTCCCCATGCGCGATTAGCTCAGCGGGAGAGCGCTTCCCTGACACGGAAGAGGTCACTGGTTCAATCCCAGTATCGCGCACGCAGTACGGAGCAGCTTCTGCGCCGTCCTGGACGATTAGCTCAGCGGGAGAGCGCTTCCCTGACACGGAAGAGGTCACTGGTTCAATCCCAGTATCGTCCACAGCCCGGAGCCCCCGGCCGCCTCGCGGTCGGGGGCTCCGTCGTTCCGCCAGGACGCGTCAGGACGCCCCGGAATGCCTCGGGAGGACGCGTCCGGACCCTGAGCGGGACGCGTCAGGACGCGTCAGGACGAGAAGAGCATGTGACCGAAGCTGCGGTGCCGGTGATGGCCGTGGTGACCGCCGTGGTGCGGGGCACCCCAGGCGGGTGCGGAGGGAGCCGGGTAGCCCTGCGGGGGCGGCGGGGCCTGCTGCCCCCACTGCGACTCCAGACGGGTCAGCGACTCCAGCTCGCCGTAGTCGAGGAATATCCCCCGGCAGCCGCTGCACTGCTCGATCTGGATGCCGCTGCGGTTGTACGTGTGCATCGGCGCGTGACACTTGGGACACTGCATGTCGGTTCAGCTCCTCACCGTGGTGTCGGAGCCCTCACCCTATGGCTCGAACTCCGGCGGGAGTGTGGCGATTCGGACACAGGCCTGGAACATCTGCTCCTCGGCTTCGTCCAGGGAGCGGCCCTCCGCGCTGGATTTCGCCAGTGCCAGCGCAGCGGTCTGAACGGTCAGGGCCCGGGCGGGGACGTCGAGTTCGCGCCAAGGTTCGTCGGCCCGGGCCACCGGGCCGCCTGCCGTCCGGTAGGCCCGGAGGAACCGCCCCCACTCCTCCGCACCGAGGACTCCGGCGGCGAACCAGGCGGCCGGCCGGGCCAGGTCCCACGCGGGATCGCCGAGGCCCAGGTCGTCGACGTCGATCAGCAGCCACGGACCGTGGCCGGCGGGATGTCGGACGAGCTGTCCCAGGTGGAGATCGCCGTGGCAGAGCCGCGGCCTGCCCGGGGCCGGTGCCTCGCCGCGCGACCAGGCGGGCAGCCGCGCCCAGGCGCGCAGGACCGCATCGGCCCCCGGTGCGCGTGCCGCCCGCATCCGGGCCACGGCCGCGGCGGCCTTGGCCGGCCCGCGCATGGGCGGTAGCGGTCCGGGGAGGCCGGCCGGGTCGACGCGGTGCAGTCCGGCGAGCAGCGTGGCGGCCTCCTCCCAGGGCGCGGCCTCCGGCGCCCGCGGGTTCACGGGTGTGCCGCACGGCCAGGCGGTCACCATCCGGCCGTCGAGGTCCTTTCCGACGGACAGAGGGGCCAGCAGGATGCCCTCCATCCGCGGGTGCGCGGCGACCGCCAGGCGGACGTCCAGCGCGGAGATGTCCGTTCCGGGGGCGTGGGCCTTGGCGACGACGTCGCCGTGCCGTACCACGACTCCGTCGTCGCGTTCGGCGAGGACGGACTCGGGGCAGACGGAACACTCGCTGCGGTGCGCGGCCCGACGGGCGAACGCGTTCAGCCGGGGCACGACGGATGCGGTCACCCGGCCGAGCCTACGAGGTCGGTGGCGCGCAGCGACTCGACCGGGCGGAGGCCCGGCCGCCGCTGGGGTGTCTGTTTCGCCTCAGCGGACGCCGACGGGTTTGAGCCGACGGCGGCGGTGTTCCGTTGCTGCAGGAAAGCGCGAGGCCCGGTCGGCTCCCCAGCCGACCGGGCACACGCTGCCGTCCGCCACACCCCCGTCCCCACGGGGTCTCGGGCGAGTTCCCCGACCCGGACCGCTCTTCCCGGGTCCGGGGCGCGCTCAGCGCCCCAGCATCACGCCCACGGACGACGCCTGGGTGACCACTGCTTCCCAGCCGCCGAAGACGACGACGAGCACAGCGGCCAGCGGGAGCACCATGGCGGTGGCCACCAGCGGGTGGCGCCTTCCGGACGGGCGGCCGCCGAATGCGGCGTACGCCTGGTGTCCCCGCGTGCGGAGCATGGTCCGCGTTGCCGTGTCCGCCATGGTTCCTCTCCCCTCGTGTCCTGCAGCGGCGGGTGGCTGACCTCGGGGGACGAGTACCTTCACCCGCCGCTTGACCTCAAGCCTAGGAAGACGGGCCCTTCGGGTCGTCATGCCTTCGTACCGCTTCGGCGGCCTACGGGAGGATGAGGCGTCCGCTTTCGGTGTACTCCCCTGGGTGGATACGCAGGCCTGTGGGTCGGGGTCTTCCCCCATGGGGCGGGCACTCCGCGTGACTTCACTCACGTCACTCCTCTACCAGAGGTCGGGGGATGACCGGCTCCACGCCGCTTCGGACGGCCCTCCCGTGCACCGGCGACAATCCCCCGGCTCAGCGTGGTGATGTGACGCCGGTTCAACACCCCTTCTTCACAAGGAGCTTAGGATCATGGACCGGTACGGCGAGGCGGGCTCTGCGGCGTCCCCGGCCCGCCGTGGACCTCCCGGCACGCAGGCGCAATCCATGGAGTCGAGAGGGCGCGGCCTATGAGCACACCGGCCCGTGGATACGTAAGCTGTGCCACGTCAGACGGCACCGGGCAGCGGGGATGGACATGGCGATGATGCGGCTCCGGCGCGAGGATCCGCGGGTCGTCGGCTCGTTCAGGCTCCACCGGCGACTGGGCGCGGGCGGGATGGGGGTCGTCTACCTCGGCTCCGACCGTCGCGGCCAGCGGGTGGCACTGAAGGTCATCCGGCCGGATCTGGCCGAGGACGACGAGTTCAGGTCGCGGTTCGCGCGCGAGGTGTCCGCCGCCCGGCGGATCCGCGGCGGCTGTACGGCGCGCCTGGTGGCCGCCGATCTGGAGGCGGAGCGGCCGTGGTTCGCGACCCAGTACGTCCCGGGCCCCTCCCTGCACGACAAGGTGGCCGGTGAGGGTCCGCTGACCGCGGCCGAGGTGGCCGCGATCGGTGCCGCGCTCTCCGAGGGACTGGTGGCGGTCCACGAGGCCGGGGTGGTCCACCGCGACCTCAAGCCGTCGAACATCCTCCTCTCCCCCAAGGGCCCCCGGATCATCGACTTCGGCATCGCGTGGGCGACGGGCGCGAGCACCCTCACGCACGTGGGCACCGCGGTGGGTTCGCCGGGATTCCTGGCCCCGGAGCAGGTGCGGGGCGCGGCGGTCACCCCGGCCACCGACGTGTTCTCCCTCGGCGCCACGCTGGCGTACGCCGCGATGGGCGACTCGCCCTTCGGACACGGCAGTTCGGAGGTCATGCTCTACCGGGTGGTGCACGAGGAGCCGCAGTTGCGCGGGGTGCCCGACGCGCTGGCCCCGCTGGTGCGCGCCTGTCTGGCGAAGGAGCCGGAGGAACGTCCGTCGACGCTCCAGCTGTCGATGCGCCTGAAGGAGATCGCCGCGCGCGAGGCCCACGGGCTGGCCGAGTCGCGTCCGCCGGCTCCGTCCGCGGCCGACCGCCACGATCAGACGACCCGCCTTCCCGGGCGACGCGTCCCCGGCGACACGGAGGGTCGTACCGGCGGCGGTTCCGGGCCCCGGCCCCAGGGCTCCTCACGGCCCGCGTCGTCCCGTGGCGGTTCCCGGCCGCAGACGGCACGGAACACCCGCCCGGGGACGCGGACGAACGGCCGGCGGGGCACCGGCACGACGGCCGGACGCACCACCGGCGCCGGGCGACGGCCCGCCGACCCCCGGCTGCTGCGACAGCGGATCGTGGTGTTCCTGGTGGTGACGCTGCTGGTCGCGCTGGGCATCACGGCAGCGCAGGGCTGTCAGGGTCCGGAACGCGGGATCGGCGTCCCGTCCGTCCGCTTGGACCGCTCCGCGCCCGCACCGGGGTGGTGGACGGCGGACGCCGGGGTCAGGCCCCGGGGCGTCCCGCGGTGACCGCGTAGAAGGCGACCGCGGCGGCCGCGCCCACGTTGAGCGAGTCGACGCCGTGCGCCATCGGGATGCGCACCCATTCGTCGGCGGCCATCAGCGCCCTGGTGGACAGGCCCTCGCCCTCGGCGCCCAGCATCAGGGCGACGCGCTCCATGCGGTGGGGGGCGGCTTCGTCGATGCTGGTCGCCTTCTCGTCGGGGGTGAGGGCGAGCAGTCTGCAGCCCGCTTCCCGTACCGTTTCCAGACCCTTGGGCCAGGATTCGAGACGGGCGTAGGGGACGGAGAAGACCGCGCCCATGGAGACCTTGACCGAGCGCCGGTAGAGCGGGTCCGCACAGTCCGGGGAGAGCAGCACCGCGTCCATGCCGAGGGCGGCGGCGCTGCGGAAGATCGCGCCGATGTTCGTGTGGTCGTTCACCGACTCCATGACGACGACCCGGCGGGCCCCGGCGAGGAGGTCCCGCGCCTCGGGGAGCGGCTTGCGCTGCATGGAGGCGAGGGCACCGCGGTGGACGTGGTAGCCGGTGACGCGTTCGGCGAGTTCGGGGCTCACCGCGTAGACGGGAGCCGGGACCTCGTCGATGACGTCCCGCATGGTGTCGATCCACTTGGCGGACAGGAGCATCGAACGCATCTCGTACCCGGCGTGTCTGGCACGTCGGATGACCTTCTCGCCCTCGGCGATGAACAGCCCTTCGGCCGGTTCCCTGCGACGGCGGAGTTCGACGTCGGTCAGTCCGGTGTAGTCGCGCAGGCGCGGGTCGGCGGGGTCGTCGATGGTGATGAGGTCGGCCACAGGGTGATACTGCCTTGTCCGGGTCTGGGTGCCAACGGCTGGGACTGAGATCCGTTACCAACGGTCACTCAAGGGCACACCGCCTGGCGGAGGGTGCGCCCCCGTGGGGTCATTCGGGCTGCACGGCGACGACGTCGCCGATCACGATGACGGCGGGCGGGCGGACCTCCTCGGCGACGACCCGCTCCCCCACCGTGGCGAGGGTCGCGTTCACCCGGCGCTGGGCCGCCGTGGTGCCTTCCTGGATCACCGCGACGGGGGTGTCCGCCGGCCGGCCGTGGGCGATCAGGGCCGCCGAGATCGCGCCGATCTTGTCGACGCCCATGAGGATCACCAGGGTGCCGCGCAGCCGCGCGAGTGCCTCCCAGTCGACCAGCGACCGCGGGTCGTCCGGGGCCACATGGCCACTGACCACGGTGAACTCATGGGCCACGCCGCGGTGCGTGACCGGGATGCCGGCGGCGGCGGGCACGCTGATGGAGCTGGAGATGCCGGGCACGACCGTGCAGGGGATGCCCGCCTCGGCGAGCGCCTGCGCCTCCTCCATGCCCCGGCCGAACACATACGGGTCGCCGCCCTTGAGGCGGACCACGTACTTGCCGGCCTTGGCGTGCTCGATGAGCGCGTTGTTGATGGCCTCCTGGGCCATGAACCGTCCGTACGGGATCTTCGCCGCGTCGATCACCTCGACGTGCGGCGGGAGTTCGTCGAGGAGGTCGCGCGGGCCGAGACGGTCGGCGATCACGACGTCGGCCTCGGCGAGCAGTCGGCGGCCGCGCACGGTGATCAGGTCGGGATCGCCGGGTCCGCCGCCGACGAGCGCCACCCGGGGGCCCTCCTGGCGGCCCCGGAAGTGCGGCGCGGCGAGGGAGCCGTCGCCGAGTCCCTCGACGATCGCGTCGCGGACGGCGGCGGAACGGCGGGGGTCGTGCCCGGTGAGAACGGCGACGGTGACCCCGGCGCTGCGGCCGGTGGCGGGGGTCCAGGCGGTCGCGGCCACGGCGTCGTCACTGCGGACGCACCAGACGCGGTTGCGTTCGGCCTCCGCGGACGCGGTGGCGTTGGCCTGCGGGTCGCTGGAGGAGATCAGCGCGTACCAGGCGTCGGCCAGATCCCCTTCCGTGTACGGCCGGCGCTCCCAGCGGATCTCGCCGGCCTCCGCCATGGCCTCCACGGACGGGGTGGCGGAGGGCGAGACGAGCACGACGTCGGCGCCCGCCGCGATGAGCGCGGGCAGACGGCGCTGGGCGACCTGGCCGCCGCCGATCACGACGACGCGGCGTCCGTGCAGTCGGAGTCCTACGGGGTAGGCGGGGTGCTCGGCGGTCTCGTCATGCTCTGCCATGGCGGTGCGGGCTCCTGAGGCGCGTGGTTCGGGGCCGCTGCGGCGCTGGAGCGGCTGGTGGCGAGGTGTTCCGGCGTCTTGACGACCACCTTACGGGCCGCCGGTCCGGTGTTCACCGTCGGACGGGTTACGGGAACCTCCGTGGACGGTCCCGGACGTGGTGAGGTGCGGCGCGGCCCACCCGGGGTCACGCCGCACCTCGTGTGCGGCTGCGGCCGATGCGCCGCCGCGGACTACTTCTCGGTGACGCCCGCCGAGTCGAAGGTGGCGACTTCGTGCATCGCGCGGGCCGCGCTCTGCACGACGGGGAGCGCCAGCAGCGCACCGGTGCCCTCGCCCAGACGCAGATCGAGGTCGATCAGCGGGCGCAGGCCCAGCTTGTTGAGCGCGGCGACATGGCCGGGCTCGGCGCTGCGGTGACCGGCGATGCAGGCGGCGAGGGCCTCGGGGGCGATCGCGCGGGCGACCAGGGCGGCCGCACCGGCGCTCACGCCGTCCAGGACGACCGGTGTGCGCAGCGACGAACCGCCCAGGATGAAACCGACGAGTGCCGCGTGCTCCAGACCGCCGATCGCCGCGAGGACGCCGATCGGGTCGGCCGGGTCGGGCCGGTGCAGTTCCAGGGCACGGCGGACGACGTCGACCTTTCGGGCGTGCATCTCGTCGTCGATGCCGGTGCCGCGTCCGGTGACCTCGGCCGGGTCGGCCTCGGTGTACACGGAGATCAGGGCCGCGGACGCGGTGGTGTTGGCGATGCCCATCTCGCCGGTGAGCAGTGCCTTGTTGCCGGCGGCGACCAGGTCGCGGGCGGTTTCGATGCCCACCTCGATCGCGGCCACGGCCTCCTCCCGGGTCATCGCGGGACCGGCGGTGAAGTCCGCGGTGCCGGGCCGGACCTTGCGGGGCAGCAGACCCGGGGTGGCCGGCAGGTCGCCGGCGACGCCGACGTCGACGACGCAGACCTCGGCGCCGACCTGGTTGGCGAAGGCGTTGCAGACCGCGCCGCCGCCGAGGAAGTTGGCCACCATCTGGCCGGTGACCTCCTGGGGCCAGGCGGTGACGCCCTGGGCGTGGACTCCGTGGTCACCGGCGAAGATCGCGACGGCGGCGGGCTCCGGGATCGGCGGCGGGCACTTCCGGGACAGCCCGCAGAGCTGTGCGGAGATGATCTCCAGCATGCCCAGCGCACCGGCCGGCTTGGTCATCCGCCGCTGGCGCTCCCAGGCCTCGCCGAGCGCCTTGGCGTCGAGGGGACGGATGCTCGACACGGTTTCCTGGAGCAGGTCGTGGGGCTCCTCGCCCGGCAGGGCGCGCCGGCCGTAGGTCTCCTCGTGGACGACCCAGGACAGCGGGCGCCGCTTGGACCACCCGGCCTGCATCAGCTCCGGCTCCGCCGGGAACTCGTCGACGTAGCCCACGCACAGGTACGCGACCACTTCGAGGTGCTCGGGCAGTCCGAGGGCGCGGACCATCTCGCGCTCGTCGAAGAAGCTGACCCAGCCGACGCCCAGGCCCTCGGCGCGGGCCGCGAGCCACAGGTTCTCCACGGCGAGCGCGGAGGAGTACGGAGCCATCTGGGGCTGGGTGTGCCGGCCGAGGGTGTGCCGGCCGCCGCGCGTGGGGTCGGCGGTGACGACGATGTTGACCGGTGTGTCGAGGATGGCCTCGATCTTCAGTTCCTTGAACTGCTTGGCCCGGCCCTTGGGGAGTGACTGGGCGTAGGCCTCGCGCTGGCGCTGGGCCAGCTCGTGCATGGCCTGCCGGGTGTCCGCCGAGCGGATGACGACGAAGTCCCAGGGCTGGGAGTGGCCCACGCTCGGCGCCGTGTGCGCGGCCTCCAGGACCCGGAGCAGCACGTCGTGCGGGATCGGGTCGCTGCGGAAGCCGTTGCGGATGTCGCGGCGCTCGCGCATCACGCGGAGCACGGCCTCGCGCTCGGCGTCGTCGTAGGCGGGCGCCGGTGCGGCGGGCGCCTCGACGGGCACGGAGCCGGTTCCGCCGTCGGCGGCGGCCTGCTGGTCGGACGCCTGCTCATCGGCGGCTGCCTGTTGGTCGGCTGCGGAAGCGGCGGTGTCGTCGCTGCCGGCCTCGTCCGCCTGGCCGGGCGCCTCCTCGGTGACCGGCTCGGCGATTGCGCTCACCGGCTCGGCGGACGGTGCGGCGTCCTCGGGCGCGGCCTCCGGGGCAGCAGTCACCGGGCCGGCGGCGGGGGCGACTTCGGTCTCGGGGGTCGCGTCGACGGCCTCGGCCGCGGTGGCCGCGGCAACGGCCTCGGGCTGCGGCCGGACGGCCTGGGGCGTCTCCGGCTCCCCGGCGGGCTCCGGCCCGGCCTCGACGTCCGGCTGGACCGCCGCGGAGTCCTGCACGGCCCGCTCGGTCGTCGCGGGATCCGTGGTGGCCGACTCGGTCGCGGCCGGCTCGATGACGGTCGGGTCGGTCGCGATCGGGCCGGTCGTGGCTGCCGGGACGGGCTCCTGCTCGGCGGCAGGCGCGGCCTCGGCGGACACGGCATCGGCGGGAGCGGCCTCGGCGGACGGGGTTCCGGCAGCGGCGGCCGACGTCTCTTGCGCGGCGGGGTCCACGGCGGGGGCCTCCGTCACGTCCACGGCTCCGGGCTGCGGACCGGCTGCGGGCGTCGGGTTCGGCTCCGCGGCCGGCTCGACGGCCTCGGCCGACGTCACCGGCACGGCCCCGACGACGGGTTCGGCGGCCTCGGCCACCGGCTGCGGTGCCTGCGTACCCTCAGCGGGCGCACCCTCCGCGACCGCCTCGGCCACGGCCGGCTCGGCGGCCTGAGCGAACTCGGCGACGTCCACGTTCTGCCCGGCCGTCGCCGGAGCGGCGGCGCCGGGCTGCGGCTGTGTACCGGCGGCGGCCTCCTGCACGGGCGTGGCGGCTTCCTGCACGGGCGCGTCGACGGCCGGTGCGGCCGCCTCGGTCGGTTCCGTCACCGACGGCGCTGGCTGCGTCTCGACGGGCGTCGGCGCGAGGTGGGGCGCCGGCGGCACCTGGCCGTCGACGGCGACGAACTGCCCGCCGGGCTGCGGCTGCTCTGCGGCGACGGCCGCCTGCGCGCCCTCGGGCCCGGACCGCGGCGGGCCGGACGGCGTTCCGTCCGGAAGCACCTCGGCAGGCGCGGCCTCGTCGGCCGACGAGGCCTGCTGCTCACCGGCGACCGCCTGCTCGGCCGGAGCCTGACCCGCGGACGCGGCGGGCGCCGGGTCGACAACGGCCTCGGCCACGGCGACTCCCGCCGGCGGCGTGTCCATCGTCGCCGGAGCCTGAGCGGCTTCCGCGACGGCGGGCGCGACCGCCTCGGAGTGCTGCGGGTCCGCCGGAACGGCCTCGGAGTGCTGCGGGTCCGCCGGAACGGCCTCGGGTCCGGTCACCACGGCCGACTGCTCGGACGCCGCTTCGGCGACGACGGGTTCAGCGGCAGCGGGCTCGGGGGCGGCCGGCTCGGCGGCGGGCACCGGAGCGGCCGGGGCCACCGGCTGGGGCATGACCGTCTCCGCCGGGGCGAGCGGGTTCCCCAGGG
This sequence comes from Streptomyces sp. NPDC030222, assembly GCF_055573115.1. Lineage (NCBI taxonomy): Bacteria > Bacillati > Actinomycetota > Actinomycetes > Kitasatosporales > Streptomycetaceae > Streptomyces > Streptomyces sp. NPDC030222. The sequence goes on along the minus strand of NZ_JBVICA010000010.1, from coordinate 161,904 downwards.
AGAGGTGGGGCTGAGGGGGCATCGGGGTCCACGCCGCCGCGGGCTGCGGCGCGGCGACCGGCGCGGGCTCGTCCCGCGGGATGTCGAGATACTCCGGCCCGGTCGTCGGCGGTCCGGCGGGGCGCGCGGCCATGGCGTTCGGCGGCGTGCCGGCCGGTCCGCGGTCGGCCAGCGAGCGCACCACACCGCCGCCTTCGGGCGTGGGCGGGCCCATGTGCAGCGGCCGGGGGGACGGCGGCGGGGTGGGGGTGGCCGAGGACGCGGGAACGCGGACCGCACTCAGGTCGACGGAACCGGAGTCGCGGCCGCCGGCCTCGTGCGCGCCCTGCTCGTGCGGCGCAGGAGCGGCCTGGCCCGGGACGACGGGCTGCGGTGTCAGGTACTCCGGTGCCGGCGCTGTGCCCTGTCCGGGGACCACGGCCGACACGGCCTCGCCCGGGACGACGCCGGGCTGTACGGGTGCGGGGGCGACCGCCGCCGCGGCCGGCGGCGGCACGATCTGGGGGTCGCTCCAGCCGCCCTGCCCGCTGGGCATCAGCAGGAGGTCCTCCTCCTCGGCTGCCTGCTCGGAGGGGGCGAGGTAGGTGTACGCCCCGGGCGCCCCCGGCTGCTCCACCATGCCTGCGTCCTCCGGCAGTCCCTCGCCCGGGACCTGGCCGGTGTCAGTCATGCGTACCCCTCGCCCATCGATCAGTGCTCCTTCGGCCGTCACCCGGGGCACACCCTCCTGGCGGCGCGCCGGGCACCCGTCCTGAAGAACGAGCGTGCGCGCCGTGCGGTGCGATGTTCCGCGGACAACACGTGACAACACGTATTGTCGCGGCTGATCGCCACCATGACAGGCATTCCCGCCACGGTCCGCTGTGGACTGCGCCACGTCGCGCGCCCCCCGGATTTCGCGTACCACACCAGAGCCGACCAAATCGGTCTCTGTTTCCGGACATTGACGAACGAAACGCCGAACGTCCGGCTGCGGTACAACGATCGGTCACCCTACCCCGCGGGGCCGACAACGGGGTCACGGGGAGCGGTCGCCCCGGCTGCCGCAGAGCAGGAAGGCGACGGAGCGCTCCCGCTCGGTCCAGTCGGCGGTGTCGAGTTCGACGGACTGGATCAGGGCGCATTCGACGGTGTAGCCGCGCTCGCCGAGGGCGGCGCCGATCGCCTCGGCCTCGTCCCGGGTCGAGGCGTGGGTGACGATGCGTTCGGGGCGCCGGTCGGCGCAGGCGGAGACCACGGGCACTCCCCCGCCGCCGATGCGCACGACGTCGGGTTCGGGTAGGGATTCGAGGACGTGCGGGGCGCGTCCGCGCAGGACCTGGACCTGGACCCCGGAACGGCGGGCGACTGCCTCGGTGCGGGCGCAGGCGTCGGTGTCGAGGTCCACGGCGATGACGGCCGCCCCGAACCGGGCGGCCTCGGTGGCGAGTGCCCCGCTGCCGCAGCCGATGTCCCAGACGAGGTCGCCGACGCGGGGGCCGAGCCGGGCCAGCTGGGCGGCGCGCAGACCGGCCGACTCTCCGTCCCCGGGTGCGGCGCCGTCCGCCGTGAGCGCGTCGGGCGGCAGCGCCCAGCCCCGTACGTCGGTGGGGCCGCCGGGGTCGTGGCCGGCCACCCAGCCGGTGCCGGTGGGGATCGTGGTCCCGCTGCCGCCGATGACGATGACGACGTTGGGGTCGCGCCAGGTGTGGTCGGCGACCTTGTCGGAGGTGAGGACGGTGACCTGTTCGCGGGCGGTGCCCAGCTCCTCGCAGATCACGAAGGTGCGGTGGACGCCGTCGAGGAGCAGCGCGAGCTCCGCGGGTCCCGCCCCCGGCGCGGTGAGCACGCCGACCTTGGGGTGGGCCCGGCACACGTTGACGGCGCGCCGGAGCGTACGGGGGTGGGCGACGACGATCCGTGCGTCGTCCCAGGGCATGCCGGCCCGGGCGAACGCCGCGGCGACGGCGGATACCGCGGGGACGACCTCGACCTCCAGCCCGTGCTCGGGGGCGCGGAGGGTGCGGACGACTCCGAAGAAGCCGGGGTCGCCGTCGGCGAGCACCACGGCGCTGCCGCGGTGCCGGGCGATGCGGCGCGCGGCGAGGTCCACGCTGCCGAGCCGGATCCTTTCGGCGTCGGCCGGGATCTCGGGGAGTTCCAGGTGATGGGCGGCGCCGGCCACCAGGGTTGCGGCGGCGAGGGCGGAGCGGGCTGCCGCGGTGAGCGGCGAACCGTCCCAGCCGATCACCGTGACCCGGTCGGCCATCGTCGTCTGTCTCCTGGAGTCGTCGCAGGTCGGGAGGCCCGCGAAGGGCGGGCACGCTGAGCGTACCTGGTACGGACCTGACTTCGCCCTGGTCGGTCGCCGGTCGGTGACCCGGATCAGTTCCAGTCGGCGTAGGCGGCGTATCCGCCGACCTCGGCCATCTGGTCGGCGACGCCTTCGAGGTCCTCGGGGAGGAGGCTCCAGACGATCAGGTCGGTGCGGATGTCGGTCCACGAACCGTCCTCCGTCTGGGTGCGGGCTATCCAGGCGTTGCGCAGGACGCCCTCGCTGATGCAGCCGATCTTCTGGGCGACCTGCTGGGCGGCGGTGTTGTCGGCCGCGGTGCGCAGCTCCAGGCGTTCGAACCACTGGCTGCGGAAGAGCCACTGCGCGATGGCGAGTGACGCCTCGGACGCATAACCCTCGCCACGGGCCCAGGGGGCGATGATGTACGAGATCTCGGTGGCGCGCACCCGCCAGTCGGTGCCGGTCAGCTGCACCACGCCGACCAGACGCTGCGTCAGGAATTCGGTGACGGCGAAGTCGATGCCGCGGCCGGCCGCGCGCGTGGCGGGGGCGTACTGGGTGATCCAGTGGCGGGCGGACGCCTCGGTGAAGGGCTGTGGCACGGTCGTCCAGGCCGCGACCATCTCGTCGTTCATCATCTCGGCCATGGCGACGACGTCCCCCTCGTCCAGGGGACGCAGCACCAACCGCTCCGTGCTGATGGAGACGTCCGGAAAGGTGGTAGTCATGCGCAGCTCCATGCCGAAGGCCGACGTGAGTGCCCAGCATGCAGCATGTGCCTTGTGCTGCGCATGACCGGGTGGGCACGGCGGGTGATGACGCGTCGGCCCCGCACACCTCCCGGGGTGTGCGGGGCCGACGCCTCAACGGCGCTGCGGGGGTCAGGACTTGACGGCGCCGAAGGCGGGGATGACGGAGCCGGTGTACTTGTCCTCGATGTACTTCCGGACCTCGGGGGAGTTGAGGAGCTCGGCGAGCTTCTTGATGCGCTCGTCGGTTTCGTTGCCCTTCTTGACGGCCAGGAAGTTGGCGTACGGGTTACCGTCGGCCTTCTCGAGGGCCAGGGAGTCATCGGCGGGCTTGAGGTCCGCTTCGATGGCGTAGTTGCCGTTGACGACCGCGGCGTCGACGTCGTTCAGGGCGCGGGGCAGGGTGGCGGCCTCCAGCTCCTTGAACTTCAGTCCCTTGGCGTCCTTGATGTCGGTGAGCCTGGCGTCGGTGCCGGCACCGTCCTTGAGGGTGATGAGGCCGTTGTCGGCGAGCAGGTGCAGCGCGCGGCCCTCGTTGGTGGTGTCGTTGGGCACGGCGACGGTCTGGCCGGCCTTGATGTCGCCCAGCGCCTTGGCCTTCTTGGAGTAGAGGCCGAGCGGCTCCAGGTGAACGTTGACCACGGGGACGATGGTCGTGCCGTTCTTCTTGTTGAAGTCGTCCAGGTACGGCTTGTGCTGGAAGAAGTTGGCGTCGACTTCGCCGCTCTGGGTGGCGGTGTTCGGCAGGACGTAGTCGGTGAACTCCTTGACCTCGAGATCGAGGCCGGCCTTCGCCGCCAGGTTGTCCTTGACGTAGGTGAGGATGTCGGCGTGCGGGGTCGGGGACGCTGCGACGAGCAGCGGCTTGCTCGCGTCGGGCTTTCCGCCGTCGGCCTTGGCGGCCGGGTCGGAGGCGGTGCCGCAGGCCGTGAGGCCGAGGGCGAACGCGGCGGTGCCGGCGGCGACTGCGATGGTCTTGCTGGTGTAACGCACGAAAAGTGCCTCTTTCTGGGTGGTGCTGACTGACGCCCGGACAAGGAGTGCGGGCTGCTGGGGATGTGGCTCATGGCCGGGCCGCGGTGCCACGCGGGGCGCGGGTGGCTCGGACAGGTGGGGGCCGGTGACGCGGTGCGAGTCGGACACGTGGGGCGCCGGCGACGCGGTGCGGCTCGGGACGCGCTGTGCGGCCCGCCGACTCAGGCCGCCGTACTGCCTCGACGGGCGAGGAGGCGTACGACACCGTCACCGACCAGCTGGACGAGGGCGACGAGGGCGATCAGGATCACCACGGTGGCGATCATGAAGCCGTTCTCGAACCGCTGGAAGCCGTAGGTGACGGCTTTGGAACCGAGTCCCTCGCCGCCCACCGCGCCGGCCATGGCGGAGTAGCCGACGAGGACGATGACGGTGGTGGTGATGCCGGAGACCAGGGAGGGCAGCGCCTGCGGCAGCAGGACCTTGCGGACGATGGTGGGGACGCTGCCGCCCATGGACTGGACGGCCTCGACGAGCCCGTGGTCTACCTCCCGGAGGGCGGTCTCGACCAGCCGGGCGAAGAAGGGGATGGCACCGACGGCGAGCGGGACGATCATCGCGGTGGGTCCGATGAAGGTGCCGACCACCAGGGTGGTGAAGGGGATCAGCGCGATCAGCAGGATCATGAACGGCAGCGAGCGGCCGATGTTGACGACCGCGCCGACGGCCTTGTTCACCGGGGTGTTCTGCAGCAGCCCGCCCTTGTCGGTGAGGACCAGCAGGACTCCGAGCGGGAGCCCGCCGAGAACGGTGACCAGCGTGGACCACAGGACCATGTAGAGGGTGTCGACGGTGCCCTGCTCCAGCAGCGGCTGCATCTCGGACCAGGTCACTTGGCACCTTCCTTGACCGGGGTGGGCAGGGTCTGCGGCGACTGCGCGGGGATCGCAGCCGTCGCGTCGGCGACATCCACCTGGAGGCCCTGTTCTCGCAGGAAGCCGATGGGGACGACGTTCTCCTCGAAGCTGCCGGGGAGTTCGATGCGCATACGGCCGATCTGGCGGCCGGCGACGGTGTCCATGGCGGCACCGAGGATCGACACGTCGACGTTGTAGGTCCTGGAGAGCCGGGAGATCACCGGCCGGGTGGCGGAATCCCCGTGGAAGGTGACGTCCACGACCGTGCGGTCCGGTCCGGAGGGTTCGCCGCCGACCGGGAACAGCTCGTGGGCGAGCTCGGAACCGGGGGTGGCGAGCAGTTCGCTCACCGTGCCGGACTCGACGATCCGGCCCTTCTTCATCAGTGCTGCCGAGTCGCAGATCGTCTTGACGACGTCCATTTCGTGCGTGATGAGCAGGACCGTGAGGCCGAGCTGCCGGTTGAGGTCGCGCAGCAGCTCGAGGATCGAGCGGGTGGTCTCGGGGTCGAGTGCGGACGTCGCCTCGTCGGAGAGCAGCACCTTGGGGTCGCCGGCCAGGGCGCGGGCGATGCCGACGCGCTGCTTCTGGCCGCCGGAGAGCTGCTGCGGGTAGGCCTTCGCCTTGTCGGCGAGGCCGACGAGGTCGAGGAGCCCCAGCGCCTTGTGGGAACGTTCCTTCCCGGTGACGCCGAGGATCTCCAGCGGCAGTTCGACGTTGTCCTGGACGGTGCGCGAGGACAGCAGGTTGAAGTGCTGGAAGACCATGCCGATGCGGCTGCGGGCCTCGCGCAGCTCCTTCCCGGCGCGGCGGCCATTCCCGGCGAGTGCGGTGAGGTCCACGCCGTCGACGGTCACCGTGCCGGAGGTGGGGCGCTCCAGCAGGTTGACGCAGCGGATCAGCGAGGACTTTCCGGCGCCGCTCCGGCCGATGACGCCGCACACCTCGCCTTCGCGGACATGCAGGTCGACGCCGTCCAGGGCGGTGACCTCACGGCCACGTGACTGATAGACCTTGGTGAGGCCCTTGGTGGTGATCACAGGATTTCCGTCACTGTCGAGTGCACGGCGCGTGGTTCCGCCGGGCACGGGGCATTCGTCCGGGACGCGGCACGGCCGCGGCCGGTGTGTTCCGGGAGGCGGCGGGTGCGCGGGGCGGCGTGGCCGGATCCACGGTGTGGACGCGGCACGGCCGGGCTCGCTTCGGGGCGCGAGGCTCAGGCAGGGGCCCTCAGATGGCGCACATTCGACACAGACAACGAGCACCGGGCGTCATGTTCGCCTCGGTCGCAAGGATGCGGTTGCTCGTCGTGGTCATGGCGCCAGTAAAACAGAGAAGCGGACGACCGAAAGCCGAGCGTCCGCATTGCGGACAACCGGCGACCGCTCTGCGGACACCACCGGAGGGCCGGATCACCCCCTCCGGCCCTGTGACCTGCATGAACATACCCCTGACACTCCTCCGTCCGTAGGGACGCCCACCCCATGCCCGACTCCCTCGTGGTCAAGACCACCGTCGGTGGCCGCCCCGGCGCGGGGTCCCCGGCATCGGGCATTCGCGGCCGTAATACCCTCGACGTCATGCTCGACGCCCTGACGGTCGTGGTCTCCGCCGCCGCGCTCGCTCTCGCCGCCTGGTGCGGTTTCGCCGCCTACCGTGACCAGCCGACCAAGGACTGGCACTTCATCGGCATGGCCGTGGTGACCGTGCTGGCCCTGGTCCAGCTGGTGACCGGCATCGTGCAGCTCGCACGCGGCGAGAAGCCCGAGCAGGGCGCCACGCTCTTCGTCTCGTATCTGCTCGGTGCGTTCGCCGCGATCCCGGCGGCCGGTTTCCTGTCGCTCGCCGAGCGGACCCGCTGGGGTTCGACGACGGTCGCGGCGGGCGCGGTGGTGCTCGCCGTGCTCGAAGTGCGCCTCTACGACATCTGGGGAGGCTGACCGTGACCGCGTCCGCAGCCGACGGCCGGAGCACCGGGGAGAACACCGCCACCGGGACGGCACCGGGACGGCTGGTGAAGGGTCCGGGCGTCCTGGTGGTGTGGCTGTACGGCGTGATGTCCGTCGGTGCCGTGTCCCGGTCGGTCTACCAGATCGCCACCGAGTACGACCGGGCGCCGCTCGCCTACACCCTGTCGGCCATCGCCGCGGTGGTCTACGGCTTCATCACGTACTCGCTGGTGCGCGGTGGCGAACGGGCCCGCAGGGCCGCACTGGTGTGCTGCGCCGCCGAACTGCTGGGCGTGCTCACGGTCGGGACGTGGACACTGCTGGAGCCCACGGCGTTCCCCGACGCGACGGTCTGGTCCGACTACGGCATGGGCTATGTGTTCATTCCGGTGATCCTGCCCGTCACCGGGATCCTGTGGCTGCGGAAGGCCCGCCGGGCCGCCTGACGACGTCTCCGCCGGGCTGCCTGGCGAACGGCTCCTGTCGGGCTGCCGGCAAGGCCCTCCATAGCCCGACGGCCGGCAGCATCCGTCAGACGCTCGGGACGTACTCCCCCGCACCCGCCCCTGGACGCACCGCCACTGCGGTCGCCTCCTTCTCGAGCGTGACCAGCGTCAGCTTCGGGCCCAGCTCACGAGTGGCGATCTGGGCATAGCCGTGGCTTCGGTACATGCGCAGGTTGCGCTCGCTGCGATGGCCGGTGAAGAGCCGGAACCGCCGGGCCGCGGCCTCCGCGGCGAAGTGCTCCTCGATCGCGTTGAGGAGGCGGCCGCCGAGGCCGTGCCGCTGCATCCGGGGATGCACGATGAGCGTCGACAGCCGGGCCACCCTCTCCGCATCGACGGTCCCCCGCACCGAGGCCACGACCTCGTCCCCGAGGCGGGCGACGAGCGCGTGCCCGGACGCGAGTTCGGCGCGCAGCGCGTCCAGCGTCTGCGTGAGGGGTTCGAGCGTGTAGTCGCCGTAGAGTTCGGCCTCGCTCTGGTAGCACAGGTACTGCAGTTTCAGTATCTGCTCGGCGTCCTCGTCGTTCGCCGCCGAGATGGTCACGCTCATGCCCATGCGCGCATGCCTCCCGCACTGTTTGTCCGCCGGTTGCCCGCAGACCCGTCCAGCGTCTACCGCTCCTTACCCCGCGGTTCAGGAGCTGCAACCTCCGCCGCGAGCATTCTGCGCAAGCATCCCAGGCAGCGGGAACGCATCGGCCCCAAACTGCCTTGTGAGATACCCAACTCTCCTGCGATTTCCTGGTAGGTGGGGTCGCTCGGCGACAACATCGCAGTCAGCAGCCGGGGGCAGCGGCCCGGGGTCCGCCGCACCGCCGCCCGTACCGCGCGCCTCCGTTCGGCCCTGAGCGCGGCCGGCTCGGGCGCGCTGTCCTGACGGGCCTGCGGCTCGGCGAGGGGCTCCCCGGCGTACGGCAGTTCACGCCGGGCGCGACGCCGGGCGCCGCGTGCCTCGGCCCGTACGGCACGGCGGAGCCACCGCGCGGGATCCGCGGGCGGGCCCTCGCCGGCGAGCCGCTCCAACAGCCGGAGCAGGACCGCCTGTTCGAGGTCGGCGGGCTCCACCGTCGTACCGGCAGCCTCGGCGGTGGCCTCCGCGGTCAGCAGCGGACGCAGCGCGCCGACCACGTCGTACGGATACGGCCCCGGGGACGCCGGGTGCCCGCCGGGGGACACCTCGTACGGATCGGGCGACACGTTCCCCGGGCGCGCGGCGACGGTCGGATGCGCGGAGACCTTCGGATGCCGGGGGACGTCCGGACGCCCGGTGTCGCCGGGACGAGCGGGCATGTCCCGACGCGCGGGGACCTCCGGACACGCGGGGACGGTCATGGCTCGTGGCAGCGCTGCGGAAGGAGACATGCCCGGCGGGACGTGCGGTCCCCGCCGGGCGGTTGCCGGATGGCGTCGGAGTCACCCGAACGGGGTCATCAGCCCTTCGTGGCGCGGTGGTCGGCGGCGGCGAGCAGTCCGGTGTCCGGATTGTCGGTGAAGATGCCGTCGATGCCCTGGGCGAAGTAGGCCTTGAACGCCCCGAAGGCGTCGCCGTAGGCGGCCGGGTCGGTGCCCCGGCGGAAGTCGGCGGGGAGGAAGGAGTTCTCGTTCCGCAGGGTGTACGGGTGCAGGATCAGGCCCTCGGCGTGCGCGTCCCGGACGAGAGTGGTGGGCGCGCCGAGCCTGCCCGCGGCGTCCCTGGGGATGATCAGATCGACGGTGGGCCCGATGCCCTGGGCGAAGCCGGCGATCCACTTCAGGCCCTCGGGGGTGACGAGGTCGGCGACCGTCCGCGGGTCGTTCGCCTCGACGAAGTCCCAGGGGCGGCCGGCCGGCCCGGACAGCAGCACGACTCCCGGCGAGTCGACCAGCCGGGCCAGCCGCCGGATGCTGCTCGGCTCGAAGGACTGGAGGAAGACCGGCGAGTTCGCGCGGTGGCGGCCGTAGCGGCGCAGCAGGACGGCGAGCCGTTCCTCGAGCCCGAGGCCCAGCTTCCGGAAGTACGAGGGGTGCTTGGTCTCGACGTGCAGCCACACCGGCCGGCCGCGACGGTGGCCCTCCCGGTCGGCCCAGCGCAGCACCTCCTCGAAGGTGGGCACGGTCCAGCGGCCGTCGTAGAGGGTGTTCTCCTGCCGGGTGCCGGGGATGCGCTCCTTGGCCCGGAGCTTCTTGAGCTCGGCGAGCGTGAAGTCCTCGGTGAACCAGCCCGTCATCGCCACGCCGTCGACGGTCTTCGTGGTCCGGCGTGCGGCGAACTCCGGGTGGTCGGCGACGTCGGTCGTGCCCGAGATGTCGTTCTCGTGCCGGCAGACCAGATGGCCGTCCCTGGTGGGGACGAGATCCTGTTCGATCACGTGCGCGCCCATGTCGAGGGCGAGCCGGTAGGAGCCGAGCGTGTGCTCGGGGCGGTATCCGCTGGCGCCCCGGTGGGCGATGACCGTGGGAACGGGAAGGTGGCGGTGGCCGCCGTGGCCGGGGGCGGAGTCCCGCGTCCCGGTGGCGTGGGCCGGTCCCGCCGCAGCCGTACCCAGTGCTGCCGTACCGAGGACCGCGGCTCCGAGTACGGACCGCCGTCCGGGGCTCGTCGTGCCGCCCGCTGCATCCTTCGTCATGAACGCTCCTCGCTGCGCTGCGTTTCCGCACGCCTGTCCTGACCATGATGACCGCCCGATCGTAGGCGTGGCGTTGCGACGGGAGGGAGGACCGCGACGGAACATGACGGGAACACAGGTCAACTCTGTGTATCGACTCGATGAAGCCGATGTGCGATCAGGGGTGACCCGCGAGTATCGTCCTCACCTGCACAGACTCGCTCGACATCCCACGACACCGGAGGATGCGTTGTCCCGCTTCGCGCTCATCAAGGGAGTGCTCGGACCGATCTTGCGCCTGCTGTTCCGCGCCCGGGTGGAAGGTGCCGAGAACATCCCCGGCACCGGTCCGGTGATCCTCGCCGGAAACCATCTGACCTTCATCGACTCGATGATCCTGCCGGTGGTATGCGACCGCCAGGTGTTCTTCATCGGAAAGGACGAGTACGTCACGGGCAAGGGCCTCAAGGGCCGGCTCATGGCCTGGTTCTTCACCGGTGTCGGCATGATCCCCGTCGATCGCGACGGTGCGAACGGCGGTGTGGCCGCGCTGATGACGGGCCGCCGGATCCTGGAAGAGGGCAAGGTCTTCGGCATCTACCCGGAGGGCACCCGCTCCCCCGACGGCCGTCTGTACCGCGGCCGTACGGGCATCGCGCGGCTCACGCTGATGACCGGCGCCCCGGTCGTCCCGTTCGCGATGATCGGCACGGACAAGATCCAGCCCGGCGGTGCGGGCCTGCCCCGCCCGGGCCGCGTCACGGTCCGCTTCGGCGCTCCCCTCGAGTTCTCGCGGTACGAGGGCATGGACCGGGACCGCTATGTGCTGCGCGCCGTGACCGACTCGGTGATGGCCGAGGTCATGCGGCTCTCCGGCCAGGAGTACGTGGACATGTACGCCACCAAGGCCAAGGCCGCGTAGTAGAGGCTCCCTCGGACCCGGTTCCTCCCGGACCCGACTCCCCGCGGACCCGACTCCCCGCGGACGGAAGCCTCGCGGTCGTGTCTCCTGTGGACGTTTCCCGCGGACACGGAGCAGCCCCCGACGCCCTTCTTCGTCGGGGGCCGCTTCGTTCGGCGCTTCCCGGTGCGCGGCTTCCGCCCGTGTCTCGGCCTGCACCCGTGGCCCGCTTCCGCGTACGCCTCCGTGTCGGCGACCGCATCCGGGTGCACGCGTCCACCGGAGTCCGGGCGGCACCCGGGTCCGAGGCGGCGTCCGGACGCGTGCCGGCTCAGTGCTCGACGCCACTCGCCAGCTTCTGGCCGCGCAGCAGGAACCACGCGGCGACCGCCGTGGCCACGAGCACGGCCGCACCGACACCCGAGGCGTACCGGAGTCCGTCGACGAACGCCGCCTGGGCCGCTGAGAGCAGGGCGTCTCCGGTGCCGCCGCCCAGCGCACGGGCTGCTTCGACGGCACCGCCGAGGGACTCGTGCGCCGCGGCCGCGGCCTCGGCGGACACGCCCTGCGGAGTGGCGAAGTCCTTGTATACGCCGGTGACGACGGAGCCCAGCAGGGCGATGCCGAGCGCCGCGCCCAGTTCGTACGCCGTCTCGGAGACCGCGGAGGCGGCGCCGGCCTGCTCCTTGGGCACGCTGCCGAGGATCACGTCGGCGGTGACCGTGAAGGAGAACCCGGCCCCGACGCCGACGATCAGCAGGACCGACCCGAGCACCGGATACCCGGTGTCCTGGCCGAGCAGGGTCACCGCCCCGAGCGCGAGGCCGACCGCGCCGAGTCCGCCGGCCACCACGGCCCGTACGGAGTATCGCCGGGCGGCCGCGCCGGCCACCAGGCCGGTGACCACCGCACCGATCGCGGCGGGCAGTTCGGCCAGACCGGCCTCGAACGGCGGTCTGTTCTGGACAAGTTGCAGGAACTGGGACAGGAAGAACACCAGGCCGGAGAGTCCGAGGATGGTGAGCAGGTCCGCGGCCACCGCGGCCGAGAAGCCGCGGTTGCGGAACAGCCGCATGTCCAGCAGGGGCGTCGGCAGGGTCAGCTGCCTGCGGACGAACCCGTACAGTCCGGCGATTCCGAGGAGGGCGGCACCGGCCGCCTCCAGGCTCGGGCCGTCGGACGCGGCTTCCTTGATGGCGTAGACGACGGAGACCATGCCGACGAGCGACAGGCCGACGCTGACCAGGTCCCAGGGGCCTGCCACCGGGTTCTTCGACTCGGGCAGCAGCTTGACGCCGACGACCACCAGGACCGCCATCACGGGCAGGTTGATGAGGAACACCGACCCCCACCAGAAGTGCTCCAGCAGGAACCCTCCGACGACGGGTCCGACCGCGGCGCCCGCGGAGGCCATGGCACCCCAGATGCCGATGGCGACGCTGCGCTCCTTGGGGTCGTGGAAGATGTTCCGGATCAGCGCCAGCGTGGACGGCATCAGGGTCGCACCGGCGACACCGAGCAGCGCCCGGGCTATGATCATCATCTCCGGGCTGGTCGCGTAGGCGGTCAGCACGGACATCGCACCGAAGGCGACGGCACCGCTGAGCAGCAGCTTCTTGCGGCCTATCCGGTCGCCGAGGCTGCCCATGGAGACCAGCAGACCGGCGATGACGAACGAGTAGACGTCGCCTATCCACAGCAGCTGGTTGCCGGAGGGCTGGAGGTCCTCGCTCAGGAACGGCGTCGCGAGACCGAGGACCGTCGCGTCCACGGCCACCAGCAGCACGGCGAGCGCCAGTACGCCGAGGGCCGCCCAGCGGCCGCGGGCGTAGAGGGTCTCCTCCTTCGCCGGCGCTCGCAAGTCGGTCCTGGTCATCACTCCACGCTCCGTCGGGCTCCGCCGAGCAGCAGCTCGGTGATCGCGTACTGGAAGTCCTTCTTGGCGACCCTGCCGTCCATGACGGCCCAGGCGCAGGTGCCGATGAGCCCGTACAGGGCCTCGGTCAGCCAGGCCGGTGACAGGTCGATCCGGAACCGGCCCTGCTCCTGACCGCGCCGGAAGAGCGCGGCCACCCGGGCGTCGAGCCTGGCCCAGCCTTCGTTGACCTCGTCGCCCTCGAACAGCTGGTTCTCGGTGACGAGGAAGGCGAGCAGCTCGGCGGACGGTTCCATCTCGGCCACGAGCCTCCGCAGGGCGTCGTCGGCCGGGTGGCCGGGATCGTCGAGCCCGGCACGGTCGAGTGCCCCCTCGAGCTCCCGGATACCGAGCTCCTCGAGCGCCCTGACCAGCGCGTCACGGCCGGCGAAGTGCCGGTGCAGGGTCGCGCGGCCGATGCCCGCCGCCCTGGCGACCTCGTCCATGGTCGCGGTCGACTTGCGGGCGAGGAGGGCGGCAGCGGCGCGCAGCACCTGTTCACGGTCCATAGCCATGAGACAACCATACACCAAATGAGACGTGGATGTCTCAAGCGATATTTCGATGCCTCACCGTAGGTGGAGGAGGGAAGCTGTGCTCATGAAGCCGCTCCTGCTGATCGACATCGACGGCCCGCTCAATCCGTACGGCGGACAGCCGGAGCGCCGGCCGGAGGGATACACGACACACCGCATGCGGCCGAGCGGCTGGACCGACGGGAAGCCACTACGGGTGTGGCTCCGGCACGACCACGGCGAGGAGCTGCTCGCCCTCGCCGAGTGGTACGAGCTGGTGTGGGCGACGACCTGGAAGGACGAGGCGAACATCTGGGTGGGTCCGCATCTGGGACTGCCCGAGCTGCCCTTCATCGACTGGCCGGTGATGCACGGCGCGGCCCCGCGGGGGACGTTCTGGAAGACGCAGTACGTGCTCGAGTACGCGGCCGGGCGCCCGTTCGCCTGGGTCGACGACGAGATCACCCGCCTGGACAAGGAGTACGTGGGGCAGAACCACATCGCCGCCGCCCTGTTGCTGCACATCGACCACCGGATCGGACTGGTCCGGCCGGACTTCGACGCGCTCGCGGAGTGGGCGGCGGCGCTGTGACGTGCTGAGCCTTCCTCGGCGGCGGCTTCCGCCGTCAGGGCTCCCCTGGCACTGCTTCCTCTGTTACCGGCTACCCCGTCCCTGCTTCCTCTGTGCTTCCTCTGCCACTGCTTCCTCTGTCACTGCTTCTTCGCCGACGCCCAGGCGTGCTGTACGGCCAGGTCCTTCTTGACCTCGGCGAGCTGGACGGCGACGGCCGAGGGGGCCGTACCGCCGCGGCCGCTGCGGGACGCGAGGGCGCCGGGGACACTGAGGACCGTCCGGACCTCGGGGGTCAGGTGCTCGGAGATCTTGGCGAACTGCTCGTCGGTGAGCTGGTCCAGCTCGATCCCGTGGGCCTCGCACTCCTTCACGCACTCCCCCGCCACCTCGTGCGCCACCCGGAACGGCACGCCCTGCTTCACCAGCCATTCGGCGATGTCGGTGGCGAGCGAGAACCCGGCCGGGGCCAGCTCCTCCATACGGGCGCGGTTGACGGTGAGGGTCGCCAGCATGCCGGTGAACGCGGGCAGCAGCACCTCCAGCTGGTCGCAGGAGTCGAAGACCGGCTCCTTGTCCTCCTGGAGGTCCCGGTTGTAGGCCAGCGGAAGCGCCTTGAGGGTGGCGAGGAGGCCGGTCAGATTGCCGATCAGCCGGCCGGACTTGCCACGCGCCAGCTCCGCGATGTCCGGGTTCTTCTTCTGCGGCATGATCGACGAACCGGTCGAGAAGGCGTCGTGCAGGGTCACGAAGGAGAACTCCTTCGTGTTCCAGATGATGATCTCCTCCGCGATGCGGGAGAGGTTGACGCCGATCATGGCGGTGATGAAGGCGAACTCGGCGACGAAGTCACGGGAGGCCGTGCCGTCGATGGAGTTGGCCGCTGACCCGTGCTCGAAGCCGAGGTCCTTCGCCACCGCCTCCGGGTCGAGGCCGAGGGAGGAGCCGGCGAGCGCACCCGAGCCGTAGGGCGAGACCGCCGTGCGCTCGTCCCACTGACGCAGCCGCTCGGCGTCCCGGGAGAACGCCTGGACGTGCGCGAGGACGTGGTGGGCGAAGAGGACGGGCTGGGCGTGCTGGAGGTGCGTACGGCCGGGCATCGCGACGTCCGGGTGGTCCTCGGCCAGGCCGACGAGGGCGTCCTGGAGGTCGGCGACGAGGCCGCCGATGACCCGGGCGTGGTCGCGCAGGTACATCCGGAAGAGGGTGGCCACCTGGTCGTTGCGGGACCGGCCGGCCCGCAGTTTGCCGCCGAGCTCCGCGCCGAGCCGTTCCAGCAGACCGCGCTCCAGGGCGGTGTGCACGTCCTCGTCGGCGACGGTGCCCACGAACGAGCCGTCGGCGACATCGGCTTCGAGCCGGTCGAGACCGGCGAGCATGCGGGTCAGCTCGTCCTCGTTGAGCAGTCCGGCCTTGTGCAGCACCCGGGCGTGGGCACGGGACCCGGCGATGTCGTACGGGGCGAGCCGCCAGTCGAAGTGGACCGACGCGGAGAGTTTCGCCAGCGCCTCGGCGGGGCCGTCGGCGAAGCGGCCGCCCCAGAGCCGGACGTCACCGTTGTTGCTGCTCACGCTCAAAGCTCCTCAGGGAGGGGTGGATGTACGGCCGCCTCCCCGCCGCGGTGCGTACGGGGAGGCGGCTGTCGAACGAGTCGTGACCGGTCCGGGTCACGCGGCCTGCTCGGCCGGGTGCGGGCCCTGCGGCGCAGGGCCTCGGCGTCAGGCTCCGCCGGCGAGGTCCCGCCGTGCGGCGATCTTCGACGACAGGCCGAAGATGTCGATGAAGCCCTGGGCCTTGGACTGGTCGAAGGTGTCGCCGGTGTCGTACGTGGCGAGGTTGTAGTCGTACAGCGACTCGTCCGACCGGCGGCCGGTGACGACGGCACGGCCGCCGTGCAGGGTCATCCGGATGTCGCCGGTGACGTGCTGGTTGGCTTCGTCGATGAAGCCGTCCAGGGCACGCTTCAGCGGGGAGAACCACAGGCCGTCGTAGACGAGCTCGCCCCAGCGCTGCTCGACCTGCCGCTTGTAGCGGGCCAGCTCGCGCTCGACGGTGACGTTCTCCAGCTCCTGGTGGGCGGTGATCAGCGCGATCGCGCCGGGTGCCTCGTAGACCTCGCGCGACTTGATGCCGACGAGCCGGTCCTCGACCATGTCGATCCGGCCGATGCCCTGGGCTCCGGCCCGCTCGTTGAGCTGCTGGATCGCCTGGAGCACGGTGACGGGCTTGCCGTCGATCGCGACCGGGACGCCCTCCTTGAAGGAGACGACGACCTCGTCGGCCTCGCGCGGGGTGGCCGGGTTGGAGGTGTACTCGTAGATGTCCTCGATCGGCGCGTTCCAGATGTCCTCCAGGAAGCCGGTCTCGACGGCCCGGCCGAAGACGTTCTGGTCGATGGAGTACGGGGACTTCTTGGTGGTCGCGATCGGCAGGTTCGCCCTCTCGGCGAAGGCGATGGCCTTGTCCCGGGTCATGGCGTAGTCCCGGACCGGGGCGATGCACTTCAGGCCGGGCGCGAGCGAGGCGATGCCGGCCTCGAAACGCACCTGGTCGTTGCCCTTGCCGGTGCAGCCGTGGGCCACGATCGAGGCACCGTGCTTCTTCGCGGCGGCCACGAGGTGCTTGACGATCGTGGGCCGGGAGAGCGCCGAGACCAGCGGGTAGCGGTCCATGTAGAGCGCGTTGGCCTTGATCGCCGGGAGGCAGTACTCGTCGGCGAACTCGTCCTTGGCGTCCGCGACCTCGGCCTCGACCGCACCGCAGGCGAGCGCGCGCTTGCGGATGACGTCCAGGTCCTCGCCGCCCTGGCCGACGTCGACGGCGACGGCGATGACCTCGGCGCCCGTCTCCTCGGCGATCCAGCCGATGGCGACGGAGGTGTCCAGGCCGCCCGAGTAGGCGAGTACGACGCGCTCGGTCACGGGTTTCTCCTTACGGTGCATGCGCTGATGGGTATAACTATGCAGAGCTCCGTATGTTTTGTCAACGGCGCGCCGGGCAGGACGGGCCGTAGGAGCGAGGCCATGACTCTCAGACTGCGCCGAGGGGTGACCTCGCGGCGGACACCGGACGGACTGGCGCTGTCCGACGGGCCCCGCGGAAGGTCATGGGCGCTGAACGACACCGGGGCCCGGGTGCTCGAGGCGCTGCTCGCCGGGTGTACGGCGGAGGACACCGTACGGGAACTGGCGGCCGAGTACGAGATGGACCCCGACACCGTCCGCCGGGACGTTCAGGAGATGCTCGTGGCGATCTTCGCTTCGGGACTGCTGGCCCGCGAGGAGAGGTCCGAGGGGGCGGCGGGCGGCCGCCCGTGACGCCACCTCGTCAGGGCTGCCGGCACTCGAGGAACGGTCCGAGGGCCGACGGGCGACCCGTGGCACCATCGGGAGTCCGTCGGTCGGGTGGGCCGCGGGCGGTGGTGAGCGGTGCGTCGGGCAAGGGGCGCGCCTGCCGTCGTGAGGCGGGCTGCGCTTCGCCGGCGGTCGGCCTCGACGCCGGAAGCCGCGTATGTCCACGCGCCGGACCCGGAGCGCCCGGACCGGCCTCGCCACGGCTCTGCGGGCATCGCTTCGCGCGCAGCGCGCCGGGCGAGGGCGTCGGGCGAGGGCGTCGGGCGAGCGGCCTCAGGCGAGCAGCGCCTCCGCCACGTCGGTGCGCGCGTAGAGCACCGTGCGCCCGAGGCGGTGCGCGCTGACCAGCTTCGCGTCGCGCAGCGCGGTCAGATGCTGGGAGACCCCGCCCGCGGACAGACCGGTGCGCCGCGCCAGTTCGGTCGTCGACGCGGGTGCGGTCAGCTCGGCGAGCAGCAGCGCCCGCGAGCGCCCGATCACCGCGGCGAGCGCCTGCGGCGGCTCGGTGGCCGGACGGTCCCAGAGCGAGCCGATGCCGCGCGGCGGATAGCGCAGCGTCGGCTGCCAGGGCGGCTGCGTCACCGAGAAGACCCGCGGCCAGATGAAGACGGACGGGACCAGCAGCAGACCGCGCCCGTCCAGTCGCCGCGGGCCGCTCGCATGGCGGTGGGTGACCTTGAGCGTGCCGGTATCCCAGGTCACCTGCGGATCGAGGTCGTCGAACAGCCGTCGCAGACCGCCCTCGGCCAGGCGGTGCGAGCGGTACAGGACGTCGCCCTCCAGCAGGGCCCTGATCCTCGGCCAGTAGGGGGCGAGCGCGATCCTCCAGAACGCCTCGATGATCTCCGCGAGTCGGGCGAGACCGGCGACCGGGTCCTCGCGGAGGGCGACGATGCGCGGGGAGCCGGTGGCGGGCAGGGCGTCCAGCCCGGCGCGCACCGTCGCGGCGGTAGTGGCGCGCAGCACTGCCAGTTCCACCCCGAGCTCGGGCAGGGATGTCGTGGGCGGCGGGCAGACGAAGGCGGGGATCACTCGGGTGGGGACGGGCACCAGGTCGGCGAGCAGCCGCCAGTCGAGCCGGGAGCCGTCGAGCGCGGCGCGGACGCGCACGGCCCAGGGCCGGTGCAGGGGGTGGCTCGCGGGGTCGGCCAGCACACGGACGCCGGCGATCACCTCCCAGAGCGGCGACAGGGCGAAACGCGTGTGCGCCAGGTCGGCGGCGGTGAACTCCAGCTCCAGCATCCGGCCTCCATGAGATATCCCAGCCGTCCCCGGCCTCCTGGACCCGGCACCGGCGGACCCGCTTGATCCCGCTGGATCCCGGCCCGAGGGTTCTGCGGCTGCGGTGCCCCCGGGCACGAGGATTCCGGTGAGACTAAATCAATCGAGCGCTCGCCGCACCGGTGTGCAGGGTGCACGGCATGACCGTCACCCATGCGTCCGAGACCGTCGAATCCCCGTGGCAACGGCCCGACTTCCGCCGTCACTTCACCGCAGTCGCCGCCGGACAGCTCGGCACCCAGGTGGGATACGTGGCGATCCCGCTCGTCGCCGTCACCGTGCTGGGTGCGGGCCCCGGGCAGGCCGGACTGCTCGCCGCCCTCGGTACCGGCGCCTTCCTGCTCGTGGGCCTGCCCGCGGGGGCATGGGTGGACCGGATGCGGCACGGCAGACTCATGATCGCCGCCGAGCTTGCCAGGGCCGGGCTCTTCGCGTCCGTGCCGCTGTGCTGGGCGTTCGGCGTACTGACGGTGGAGCAGTTGTACGCCGTGGTACTGCTCGCCGGGATCGCCACCGTGTTCTTCGATGTGGCCTCCCAGAGCCGGCTGCCGCATCTCGTCGCACCGGGCGGACTGCTGACCGCGAACGCGGGACTGGTCGGGCTGACGGCCGCTGCCAACGTGGCCGGGCGCGGCGCCGGCGGCTGGCTCGTGCAGCTGATGACCGCGCCGCTCGCCATTGCCGTGCAGGCGGCGGGCCACCTGGGCTCCGCTCTGGCGCTCGTCCGGATCCGGCATACGGACGCCCCGCCCTGCCGCACGAACGGGCGGACCCGGCTGTGGTCCGAGGTCGCCGACGGGCTGCGGCACGTATGGGGCAGCCGGGAACTCCGGGCGCTCGCCCTGTCGGGCGCCCTCACCAATATGGGCCTGCAGTTCGCCAACACCGTGCTGCCCCTGGTGTTCACCCGCGAGCTGGGGCTCTCGGCCGGGGCACTGGGACTCTTCTGGGCGCTGGGCGGAGTGGGCGTGCTCGTCGGGTCCCGGCTCGCCGGGACCGTGTCCGGACGGATCGGGCTGGGCCCCACACTGGCCCTGGGGGGCCTGCTGGCCGCCCCCGCCGGGCTGCTGGTGCCGCTCGTCGGCCCCGGCCCGTGGCTGGTGGCGGCCGCGGCCGGATGGCTGCTGACGACCTGCAAAACGGGCATCGACAACGTCCTCACGGTCAGCCTGCGGCAGCGTATGACACCTACACCGCTGTTCGGCCGGATGAACGCCACCTTCAGATTCCTGCTGACGGGGTCACTCGCCCTGGGGGCGGCCCTCGCCGGTCTGATCGGCGAACTCGTCGGCGTCCGCGCGGCGATGTGGGCCGGTGGCATCTGCCTGGCTCTGGTGTGGCTGCCCGTCATGCTTTCGCCGGTGCGGCGCCTGCGGGCGCTGCCGGGGAACGACGGGCCGACAGCGACGCCGTGACCGGGCCGGTGCCCACGTCGGCCGGACCGCCCTTGACCGGGCAGCCGCCGATCAAGCCCGCCGTCGTCAGGAATCGATCGTCACATCCCGGCCTGGGCAAGGATGGACAATCCCTCATGGAACAACCGTACGAACGCATCAAGGGCCGGATGCACACGTTCATCGAGGAACAGCCGGTCGCTCGCCGCCGACGGTCACGTCAATCTGTCCCCCGAAGGGCGGTCGGGCAGCCTCGTGCTGCTGGACGAACTCACGCTCGCCCACCTGGATTTCGGAGGAAGCTGAGCCCAAACGATCGCACATGTCCGGGAGAACGTCGTGGTTGCCGTCCGCCGCATCGCCGACACCTGCGGATTCGCCGTGCCGTACATGGAGTACCGGGAGGAGCGCACGCAGCACGCCGAGCACTTCGGCCGCAAGACCGGCGAGGAGTTCGCCGCGTACTGCGAGCGGAACGACCATGTCGGGGTCGGCCTCGACGGACTGCCCGCGCGGCCCGTGCCCCTCCCTCCGCGTACGGTCTGACAGCCGGACGGCGTAGCCGGGGCGGCGGTCCCGGGCACGGCGGCCTACGGTCGGCACCATGCTGCCCGGACTCCTCGCCGCCTGCCTGCTGCTGTGCCTGACCGCCGTCCCCGGTGGCGCCGACGCGCCGCCGTCCCCGTCCCCGCGGATCGCAGGCGCCGCGAAGCAACTGCTGACGGCGGTGGCTCCCGAGGCGGGTTCCACCACGGGCCGTCTCACCTGGTGGAACCGCACGGCAGCCGGCCGCTGGGTGGCGGCGGGGTCGGCCGAGGCCCGCTTCGGGGCGAACGGGCTCGCCGACGGGGCGACCCGCGAGCAGGGCACCTCGACCACCCCGACGGGCCTTTACGACCTGCCGTTCGCGTTCGGCATCGCGCCGCGCCCGGCGGGCACCCGTCACGTCTACCGGCGGGTGACGGACCAGTCCTGGTGGTGCCAGGACAACGAGTCGCGCTCGTACAACCGCTGGGTTGAGGGACTGCCTCCGGACTGCCGGGCCACGGAGTCCGAGCACCTGCGGGACTACGACCCGCAGTACGCGCGCGCCTTGGTGATCGGCTTCAACTACCACCGTCCGGTGCGCGGCCGCGGCGCCGGCATCTTCCTGCACGTGCACGGCCGTGGCGCGACCGCCGGCTGCGTCTCCGTCCCGGCCGAGGCGATGGACCGCATCCTCGCGTGGGCCGACCCGGTCCGCCGCCCCCACATCGCGATCGGTACGGCGACCGGACCGCTGGCGATCGCGCGCTATCTGAGGGGTGGCCCTCCTGGTGATGCGGTGAGCACGCAAGGCTGGTGAGCACGCGATGCCGGTGAGCACGACCGGTCCCCGGGGCGCGCCGTCGGCGGGGAGTCACCCGCGGCTGCTCGTCGCCCGGGCTTTCCCCGCCCCGTCAGCGGTGCGCGCCGGCTACGACGACCGCGGCGGACACCAGTCCGAGGGCGGCGCCGGCGGCCACATCGCCCGGGTAGTGGACGCCGGTGTGGATCCTGGAGTAACCGACGGCGCAGGCCAGCGCGGTCAGCGGGGCCGAGGCCGCCGGGAGCGTGATGCCCACCGCCGTGGCGAAGGCGACCGCCGACGCGGTGTGACCCGAGGGGAACGACGCGGACTTCGGCATCGGTACGTGCCGGCCCACGATCACCCGGGCCGCCTCCCGGTCCGGGCGTGCGCGGCGGACCATGCGCTTCCCCAGCAGGTTCGCCGTCGCCGAAGCCACCCCGATGGCGGTGACGCCCAGCAGCGCGGCCCGCCGGGTCCGCCCGGCGCGCAGCGCCAGCAGCCCTGCGACCGCGAGGGAGATCTTCGAGTGGTCGGCGGCGGCCGACAGGCGCCGCATCCCGGTATCCAGCGCCGGTGTCTCGGTGGAGGCCACCGCGGCGTAGACGGCGCCGTCGATGGTCCTGAGATCGCTCAGAACCTCCGCCGCGCCGGGTCCGCGGCGCCGGGACGCCGTCCCGGCGACGCCTCGCGTGGTGCTGCCCCTGCGGGTGTGTGACTCGTCAGTCATCGGCGTGTCCTTCGGCATGGCCCCCGGCGCGTCCGTCGTCACTGCCTCCGGGGCGGCTTCCGGGGTGTCCCCCGGGGTGCCCGTCGGCTTGCTCGCCGGTGTGCCTGTCGGTGCGTGTCCCGGTGCGTTCCTCAGCGCGTTCCTCAACGCGTTCCTCTGCGCGTGCCCGGCCGTCTCCGCCGGTATGTCCCCCGACGTGGTTCTCGTCCCCCGCCCGCGACGGGTGGGAGGAGCGGCTGAAGGCCAGCGAGGCGATCCGGCGCCAGTTCAGCGGCGGAGCGGCCACCGGGACTCCGGGCCGGTGGCGCGGCACCAGGACCCGCAGCGCCCCGGGGCGGATCGAGCACTCGACCGGGGAAGGCAGGTTCAGTGCCTCCCCGTCGACGGCGACCGCGATCTCCGGTGCGCCGGAGGTCACCCGGACCCGCTGGGCCGTGAGCGCGGTCAGCCCGGCCGCCTGGGTGCCGCGCAGGACCACCTCGGCGGCGTGCGCGGCGCTGTCCACCCGGATTCCCAGGACGCCCAGCTTCCCCGCGTCCAGCCTGGGCCTGCTGCCCGCGGCGAGCACGTCGGCGGCCGCGTAGGGGTTGTTGCTGACCAGGACGGCCTGCTGGGAGGTGAGCCGGGTGCCGTCCACGTGCGCGTCGAGCCGGACGTCGGGATTGCCGACGAGGAGGTCCGGCAGGGTGTCCAGGGCGGTGCCCGCCTTGGCGTCTCGGTACTGGGGGCTCCGGACGACCTCGGCGTAGACGCCGAACGAGACGGTGTTGACGAACGCGCGGTCGGCCACCACCCCCAGATCCACCCGTAGTTCCTCGCCGTCGGTCAGCGCGTCCAGACACCGGGAAGGGTCCTCGCGGTCCAGCCCCAGGTCCATGGCGAAGTGGTTGCGCGTGCCCGCGGAGATCACCAGGAACGGGATGTCGTGCTCGGCCGACACGGCGGCCACCAGTGCCTGGGTGCCGTCGCCGCCTGCCACGCCGAGCAGGTCCGCGCCGTCGGCCACGGCACGCCGCGCGAGCTCGGCGACGTCCGTCGGGGCGTCGGGGTCCAGCAGGACCACCCGGGCCCCCAGCCGCTCCGCCTTCTCCGCCAGGCCGAACCGTCCGACCTTCCCGCCACCCGACTTCGGGTTCATGATCAGTACGGGGCTGCCCGGGAGGGCACGGCGTACGCCCTGCATCGCACGTGGCGGCCGGATCCGGCGCAGCGACTCGCGGGCGAGAGCGAGCGCGAGGCCCCACAGGGCGGTCACCACGAGGGCCGCCACCCACAGCCCGTTCCAGCTGTAGAGCAGGATCACCCCGACCGGCGCCGCCAGGACGCACAGGACTCCGACGGCACGCAACAGGCCCCGGTACGCCAGGACCCACCACGACCCGGCGGCCGAGACGGCGAGACCCACGAGCCCGCCCACCAGGATCAGCAGACCTCCGTCGCCGATCACGGCCAGCAGCGCCCCGACCGCCGCCGCCGCGGCGAGCAGCGCGAGCCTGGCCAGTACGCGGGCCGCCGCCACCGAACGCGGACTGTTCTGCGCCATGGTCGCCTCCTCAGCGGACCCCCGGCGACACGGACGCCCCTCGGCATCCGCTGCGAGTGGCCGGCCGGCACGGAACCTGACCGATCGGGCGACCGGCTCGGTTTCAGCCTAGAGCCGCGGGGGGTTCGGGGCCCGTCGCACACGGCCACGGGGTCCGCGTCAGAGCCGACTCGACCACCCCGTCCGTCCCAGGCGTACGAGCCGTCCCAGCAGTACGAGGTCCCGAGTACGAGCCGTCCCAGCAGTAAGAGCCGTTCGCGTCTTCTGGACGGGAAGCGTCGCTCGGACGGCCTCTTCGCCCCGGGCGGTTCCGCCGCACAGCGGTGGCCCCCGCACGTCCGGCGGTTCCGGACCATGGAAAACGTGTGCGTGTGGCCGCCGCGACGGCCACCGGTTCCACCGACACGGAACGCCGACGAAGTCCCCCCGTGTCCCGCCCGGTTACTGGCTCTTCTGGGCCAGGCGCAGCAGATGGTCGGCGAGGGCCTGCCCGCCCGCCGGGTCGCGGCTGATGAGCAGCAGGGTGTCGTCGCCGGCGATGGTGCCGAGGATGTCGTGGAGTTCGGCCTGGTCGATCGCGGAGGCCAGGAACTGCGCGGCACCCGGCGGAGTGCGCAGGACCACGAGGTTGGCGGACGCCTCGGCGGAGATGAGGAGTTCGCCGGAGAGCCGGCGCATCCGCTCCTCCTTGGCGGACTCGCCCAGAGGGACCTTCGGGGTGCGGAACCCGCCCTCGCTCGGTACGGCGTAGATCAGCTCCCCGCCGGTGTTACGGATCTTCACCGCGCCCAGCTCGTCGAGGTCCCGGGAGAGCGTCGCCTGGGTGACGCTCAGTCCGTCGTCGGCGAGCAGCTTCGCCAGCTGACTCTGCGAGCGCACGGCCTGCCGGTTGAGGATGTCCACGATCCGGCGGTGGCGGGCGGTGCGGGTCTGCGGTACGGCGGGGCCGGCCTGCTCGTGGTCCTGCGCCTCGGTCATCGTGGTCTCATTCTCCGGCTCGTCCGTCCCCGTGGGTCCTGTCGAGAATGCCGGGGAGTGCCCCGAGGAGCGCGTCCGCCTCGTCGTCACCGATGATCAGCGGTGGCATGAGCCGTACGACGTCGGGGGCGGGTGCGTTCACCAGGAATCCGGCATCCTGAGCCGCCTGCTGCACCTGGGGCGCGAGGGACTCGGTGAGCACGATACCCAGCAGAAGGCCCGCACCACGGACATGGGAGACCAAGGGGTGGCCCAGGGCTTCGATCCCGCTGCGGAGTTTCTCGCCGAGCCGCTTGACCTCGTCGAGCGCGCCGTCGGCGCCGAGGGTCTCGATGACGGCGAGTCCGGCGGCGCAGGCGACCGGGTTCCCTCCGAAGGTGGTGCCGTGCTGGCCCGGGCGGAAGAGGTCGGCGGCCGGGCCGAACGCGACCGTCGCGCCGAGCGGCAGACCGCCGCCCAGGCCCTTCGCGAGGGTGACGATGTCGGGTTCGACGCCGTGCGCCTGGTGCTCGAACCAGGTGCCGGTCCGGCCGATGCCGGTCTGCACCTCGTCGAGGACGAGGAGGGTTCCGGTGGACCGGGTGATCTCCCGGGCGGCCTTGAGGTAGCCGGGCGGCGGGACGACGACGCCGTTCTCGCCCTGGATCGGTTCGACGACCACGAGCGCGGTGTCGGTGGTGACGGCGGCGCGGAGCGCTTCGACGTCGCCGTACGGGACATGGGTGACGTCACCGGGCAGCGGCCGGAAGGGTTCCTGCTTGGCGGGCTGGCCGGTGAGGGCGAGTGCGCCCATGGTCCGGCCGTGGAAACCGCCCTGGGTGGCGACCATGTGGCGGCGTCCGGTCAGCCGGCCCAGTTTGAACGCGGCTTCGTTCGCCTCGGCGCCGGAGTTGCAGAAGAAGACGCGTCCGGGGCGGCCGAGCAGCCGGACGAGCCGTTCCGCGAGTGCCACGGCCGGTTCCGCGACGAACAGGTTGGAGATGTGGCCGAGCGAGGCGATCTGCCGGGACACGGCCTCGACGACGGCCGGGTGGCCGTGGCCGAGCGCGTTCACGGCGATCCCGCCGACGAAGTCGGTGTACTCCTTGCCGTCCGCGTCCCACACCTGCGCGCCCCGGCCGCGGACGAGGGACAGCTTCGGCGTGCCGTAGTTGTCCGTCATGACGGACTGCCAGCGCTGCGACAGCTGCTGGTTGCTCATCATTCCCCCTCTGCGTCGGGCACGACCATGGTGCCGATGCCCTCGTCGGTGAAGATCTCCAGCAGGATGGAGTGCGGGACCCGGCCGTCGATGACCCGGGCGGTCCTGACGCCGTTCCGTACGGCGTGCAGGCAGCCCTCCATCTTGGGGACCATGCCGCTGGACAGGTCGGGCAGCAGTTTCTCCAGCTGGCCGGCGGTGAGCCTGCTGATGACCTCGTCGCTGTTCGGCCAGTCCTCGTAGAGGCCCTCGACGTCGGTGAGGACCATCAGGGTCTCGGCGCCGAGTGCCGCGGCCAGGGCCGCGGCCGCGGTGTCGGCGTTGACGTTGTAGACGTGGCCGTCTTCGGCGGAGCGGGCGATGGAGGAGATGACCGGGATGCGGCCGTCCTCCAGGAGCGCCTCGATGGCTCCGGTGTCGATGGCGGTGATCTCCCCCACCCGGCCGATGTCGACGGACTCGCCGTCGATCTCCGGGTAGTGCTGGGTGGCGGTGATCGTATGGGCGTCCTCGCCCGTCATGCCGACGGCGAGCGGACCGTGCTGGTTGAGGAGTCCGACCAGTTCCCGCTGGACCTGTCCGGCGAGGACCATCCGTACGACGTCCATGGCCTCGGGGGTGGTGACCCGGAGGCCCGCCTTGAACTCGCTGACCAGGCCGTGCTTGTCGAGCTGTGCGCTGATCTGCGGTCCGCCGCCGTGCACGACGACGGGCTTGAGGCCGGCGTGCCGCAGGAACACCACGTCCTGGGCGAAGGCGGCCTTCAGCGCGTCGTCGACCATGGCGTTGCCGCCGAACTTGATGACGACGGTCTTGCCGTGATGGCGGGTCAGCCAGGGCAGGGCCTCGATGAGGGTCTGGGCCTTGGGGAGGGCGGTGTGCTTACGGGTGCTCATGGCTGCTCTGAGTCCTCAGGAGGAGTACGCGCTGTTCTCGT
This sequence comes from Streptomyces sp. NPDC030222, assembly GCF_055573115.1. Lineage (NCBI taxonomy): Bacteria > Bacillati > Actinomycetota > Actinomycetes > Kitasatosporales > Streptomycetaceae > Streptomyces > Streptomyces sp. NPDC030222. The sequence goes on along the minus strand of NZ_JBVICA010000010.1, from coordinate 135,302 downwards.
GGACGTAGTCGGCGGTGAGGTCGTTGGCCCAGATGACGGCGGACTCGGACCCGGCGGCGAGGTCGGCGGTGATACGGACCTCCCGGTAGCGCATGTCGACGAGTTCGCGGTCCTCGCCGACGCTGCCGTTCTTGCAGACCCAGACGCCGTTGATGGCGACGTTCAGCTGGTCCGGTTCGAAGGCCGCCTCGGTGGTGCCGATGGCGGAGAGGACCCGGCCCCAGTTGGGGTCCTCGCCGTGGATGGCGCACTTCAGCAGGTTGTTGCGCGCGATGGAGCGGCCCACTTCGACGGCGTCGTCCTCGGTGGCGGCGTTGATCACCTCGATGCGGATGTCCTTGCTCGCACCCTCGGCGTCGCCGATGAGCTGGCGGGCCAGGTCGTCGCAGACGGCCCGGACGCCCTCGGCGAAGGCGTCGTATGCCGGGACGACCCCTGCGGCGCCGGAGGCCAGCAGCAGCACGGTGTCGTTGGTGGACATGCAGCCGTCGGAGTCGACCCGGTCGAAGGTGGTGCGGGTGGCGTCCCGCAGGGCCTTGTCGAGGGTGGTGGAATCGACGTCGGCGTCGGTGGTCAGCACGACCAGCATGGTGGCGAGGCCCGGGGCGAGCATGCCGGCGCCCTTCGCCATGCCTCCGACGGTCCAGCCGTCGCCCTGGTGGACTGCGGTCTTGTGGACGGTGTCGGTGGTCTTGATGGCGATGGCCGCCTTCTCGCCGCCGTGCTCGCTGAGGGCCTCGGCGGCCTTCTCCACGCCGGGAAGCAGTTTGTCCATGGGGAGGAGGACCCCGATGAGCCCGGTGGAGGCGACGGCCACCTCGCCGGCGTTGTGTCCGAGGACGTCGGCGACCTTCTCGGCGGTGGCATGGGTGTCCTGGAAGCCCTTGGGGCCGGTGCAGGCGTTGGCGCCGCCGGAGTTGAGGATCACCGCGGTGACCTCGCCGCCCTTGAGGACCTGCTGGGACCAGAGGACGGGGGCGGCCTTGACACGGTTGGAGGTGAAGACGCCCGCGGCGGCCCGGCGCGGCCCGTTGTTGACCACGAGGGCCAGGTCCGGGTTGCCGTTCCCCTTGATTCCGGCGGCGATGCCGGCCGCCGTGAATCCCTGTGCTGCCGTGACGCTCACGGTGCGACTCCGATCCTGGAAAGTCCCAGCTCCTCGGGGAGTCCGAGGGCGATGTTCATGCTCTGCACCGCGCCGCCCGCGGTGCCCTTGGTGAGGTTGTCGATGGCGCTGATCGCGATGATGCGGCCGGCCTGCTCGTCGTGGGCGACCTGCACCTGGACGGCGTTCGAGCCGTACACCGAGGCGGTGGCCGGCCACTGGCCCTCGGGCAGCAGGTGGACGAAGGGCTCGTCGGCGAACGCCTTCTCGTACGCGGACCGCACGTCCGCCGCCGTCGTGCCGGGCTTCGCCTTGGCGCTGCAGGTGGCGAGGATGCCGCGGGGCATGGGCGCGAGGGTGGGCGTGAAGGAGACGGTGACGGGTTCACCGGCGGCGCCGCTGAGGTTCTGGACCATCTCCGGGGTGTGCCGGTGGACGCCGCCGACACCGTACGGGCTCATGGAGCCCATGACCTCGGAGCCGAGCAGGTGCGGCTTGGGCGACTTGCCGGCACCTGAGGTGCCCGAGGCGGCGGTGATCACGGCCTCGGGTTCGGCTAGTCCGGCCTGGTAGGCCGGGAACAGCGCCAGCGACACAGCGGTCGGGTAGCAGCCGGGCACCGCGATGCGCCTGGCCCCCTCCAGCGCGGCGCGGCCACCCGGCAGCTCGGGAAGGCCGTACGGCCAGGTCCCGGCGTGGGCGGAACCGTAGAACCTCTCCCAGTCGGCGGCGTTCCCCAGCCGGAAGTCGGCGCCCATGTCGACGACCAGGACGTCGTCGCCGAGCTGTTCGGCGACGGCCGCGGACTGGCCGTGCGGGAGGGCGAGGAAGACCACGTCGTGCCCTGCGAGCACCTCGGCGGTGGTGGGTTCCAGCACGCGCCCGGCCAGCGGCAGCAGGTGCGGCTGGAGCGCCCCGAGCTTCTGACCCGCGTTGGTATTGCCGGTCAGAGCACCGATCTCCACCCGGGGGTGGGCCAGCAGCAGACGCAGCAGTTCCCCGCCTGCGTATCCGCTCGCTCCGGCCACCGCGGCACGTACGACCATCGAAAATCCTCCTCATCGATGGCATGACTATACGCAGCGTCGAACTTTTATGCAATGACGCCCGTCAGCTGCCTCCGGTCGTGTGAGACTGAGTCTTTCAGTTGGCCCATGAGCGGTCGAGTTGGCCCGTGAGCGTCTGGGGTGGCCCGGCAGGCCAGCGGTCGCCGCTCTCACCTGCAGGGTTTTCGCGGAAGTCACTCGGGAGGACGCTCGGGCGGGCTGTCATGGTGGCATGGAGGTATCCGCCCGTACACCGGCCCTTGAGCCGGTACCTCAGAAGTTGGTTGTGACCTGGGGTTTCGTGGTGCTCAGGTAGTGGTTGGCTTCGTATTCGGCGGGCGGGATGTGCCCTATCTCACCGTGGAGCCGGGTGTGGTTGTACCAGTCGGTCCATTCGGCGGTGGCCAGCTCGACCTGGGCGAGGGATCGCCAGGGCCGTTGCGGCTTGATCACCTCGGTTTTGAACAGCCCGATTGTGGACTCCATCAGCGCGTTGTCGTACGCGTCGCCGACCGATCCGATCGAGGCGGCGATGCCGGCCTTCTCCAAGTGCTCGGCGAGCGTGAACGACGTATATTGCGAGCCCGCGTCCGAATGATGAACCAACTCGCCTGGCAGGGGCGGGTACTGGTCGCGGTCGCGTTGCCACAGACCCATGTCCAGGGCGTCCAGGACGAGCCGGGTCTGCTTCGTGGTGGAGGCGGACCAGCCGACGATGCGGCGGGAGAAGGTGTCCACGACGAAGGCGACGTAGACGACGCCGGAGAAGGTGGCGACGTGGGTGAAGTCGGCGACCCAGCAGCGGTTGGGTGCCGCGGCGACGAAGTCGCGGTCGCCCAGGTCCGGGGCCCTTGGGGCGGTGGGGTCGGGGATCGTGGTGATCGCGCTGGAGATCCCGCCACCGGCGCTGTACTACGAGCTGCTGCCAGTGCACTTCGTGAAGGTCGACGCCCGGCGCGGTGTGAAGGTGGGCGGCCCCTGGTACGGGGCGCACAGCCCCGCCCTCGATCCTTGCCGCCGCGTCCCGGCGCCCCGGGGCGGCCGGCACGCGGGGAAGTGGGCGGTGCGCCGTGACCCGAGGGACTGCCGCCAGGTGTTCATCGAACGCGACGGCACCTGGCACCCGCTGCCGTGGAACGGCCTGCCGCCCGAAGGGACGGTTCCGTTCTGCGACGCCCGGATCGGCGAGGTCCTCAAGAAGGCCGCCCGGGCCGGGCTGCGCCCATGCACGGATGCCGAGCTGCTGCCGGTGCTGCCGGACCTGCTGGCCGAGGTCACCGCCGCGGCGACCGCCCGCGGTCCGACCCCCGTGGCGCTCGCGCGCAGCGAATCCCGTGCCCGTGCCCGTGAAGTCCTGCCTCCCGGCACCGAGATCGACTACGGCGGCGTCACGAACGTCCTGCACGTGCTCGAGGAGCGCCGGCCCCGGATGGTCCTCCAGATGACGATCTTCGTCACCCGCCGCGACCACTACTTCCACGACGGCGGCCACGCCCTGGACTGGAAGCACCGCTCCGAGCGCCTCGTACGGCTCAGCGGCGCCCCGTACACGATCGTGCGCCCCGGCTGGCCGGACGCCGGCGAGGGCTGGGCGCATCTGCGGACCGAGCAGGGTGACACGGGTGAGGACGGAGCTTCCCTCCAGGGCGACAGCGGCGGCGAGCCGCACCACCTGGAGGACCCCTACGCCCGCGTCGAGGACGTCCGCGCTGCGATCGACCACATCCAGTCCCTGGACTACGTCGACCCGGAGCCCATCGGCACCCTGGGCGTCTGCGCCGGCGGCGGCCACAGCGTCGACGCCGCGATGCGTGTCGACCTGCGCATCGACGGCGCGCTCCTGCCCCGGCCCGCCGATCCGGTCCCGGTGGCCCCGACCGGGCGTACCGGCACGCGCTCCTGAGCGACAGCTGCACCGCCCCGACGGCAGCATGACCGCCCGGGGGCGTTCACCCGCCCCGCTGTCCCGTCCTGCCGGCCGTCCCGTCCCCGGCCGGGAGCACCGCCCGGGCGTCCCAGGCGCTGTCGAGTGACGGTCCGGTGTGCAGGGTGCCGCCGAGAGCGGTGACGCGCGAACAACGCTGCGGGTCGATACACCTGGCACGCGGACGGGGAGCGGTCCACGTTTCACTCTCAGTGCCTCGCCGTACCCAAGTCCCCCACAACCTGGGCAAGTGCCCGGACGGGGGCGAACTCAGTGTCGCTGCGCCAGACCAGGCCCCAGCGCAGGCCTGGCCAGTCGTGAATGGGCAGATAGACGATGTCGGGGCGGGCGTGGTAGCGGGTGACGTGGGCGCCCAGGTTGTGGATGACGCCCCCGGCGGCGACCTGGGTGAACAAGTCGTCCAGGCTCTTGACGACCGGGCTGTGGCGTTCGATCGGGCGGCCGCTGGGGGTTTGGAAGGGCGTGAAGGCGTCCGCCCAGTAATCGGGTCCGGCCGGGCCCTGCCAAATGCCGAAATCGCCGAAGGCCTCCAGGGAGACCGATGGCCGGACGGCCAGTTCGTGGTCGTGGGCGACGAGTGCCACCGCGTGCTCGGTGTAGATGACCGGCCCCACCGTGAGGTCGGGCTCCTCCACGGGCAGCCAGGCGACCAGGACGTCGATCTCTCCCCGCCGCAGCGGGCCGAACGCGTCGATGAACGGGTTGTGCCGTATGCGCAGGGCCCACTGCGGGTGGCGGGCGCGGAACGCCTCCCAGTAGGGCCGTAGATCGTGGGCGTTGCTGGGCAGCATGCCCACGCGTAGCACCTCGGTCGTGCCCCGCGCGGCGAGCCTGGCCCGCTCCACGCTCTCCTGTAGCCCCCGGTAGACCGGTAGCAGGTCCTCGCGCAGTTGCTCGCCCAGCGGGGTCAGCCGCACGTTTCGGCTGGTGCGCTCGAACAACCGCGCCCCGACGCCTCGTTCCTGCTTCTTGAGAGCCTGGCTGACCCGCGCTTGCGACACGTGCAGCCGTTGGGCCGTCCTGCCGAAATGAAGTTCTTCCGCAAGCGTCAGGAAGATCTCGATGTCCCTCAGCTCCACCCGTCCCGTCCCGTCCCCCTCGGCGCTGTGACGACGCACCACGATCCATAAGCGGCAGGTTATCCGGCCTTTCGTGATCTCCCGTTGTTCCCCCGACGGCCAGGCGAAATGCTGAAGGGGCAGGCCGGACGACCAACCCGGCGATCAAAGTGAACACAAGGGGACGACATGTCACAGGCCACCAGACAGACCGTGAGCTGGGACGAGCGGGGTAACTGGGCTCTGAGTGGCGGCACGGACGGTGGGCTTTCGCGAGCGGGGCTGCACCGGATGCGCGAGGTGCTTGCCGGTTACGTCGAGTCCGGGGCGGTTCCCGGACTGGTCGCCCTGGTCGGCAGGGGCGACCAGATGCACGTCGAGGCCTTGGGCACCCTGCACGCGGCTCATCGATCGGATGCTCGGTCGGTTGGCCGTTCGGGCGGCGGATCGGACGCCGGACTCCACGGTGGATCGGAGGGCGGATCGCCGGACGGCGCTGCTCGCGGTGACCGGCGAACTGCGGGGGCTCCGGGTGGTGCGCCGATGCGTCGGGACACCCTCTTCCGCATGGCCTCACTGACCAAGCCGGTCACTGCCGCGGCGGTGATGATCCTGGTCGAGGAGTGCCGACTGCGACTGGACGACCCGGTCGAGACCTGGCTGCCCGAGCTGGCGAACCGGCGGGTGCTGGCGCGGATCGACGCCCCGTTGGACGACACCGTGCCCGCCCGGCGCTCGATCACCGTGCGCGATCTGCTGACCCTGACCTTCGGTTTCGGTCTGGTGCCGGCTCCGCCGGACACGTACCCGATCCAGGTCGCCGTCCGGGAGCGGGGCGTCATCGGTGACGGGACCGCGAACTGGCCGACGGTCGGACCGGACGAGTGGATCAAGCAGCTGGGCGCTCTTCCGCTGATGTACCAGCCCGGCGAACGGTGGCAGTACCACGTCGGCTCAGACGTGCTCGGGGTCCTCGTCTCGAGAGTGGCGGGCCGGCCCTTCGGGGAGTTCCTGCGCGAGCGGCTGTTTGAGCCACTGGGGATGGTGGACACCGGGTTTCACGTGCCCGCCGATCGGATGCACCGGCTTCCCACCAGCTATGCCCACGACCCGGAGACCGGCGAACTCACGACCTGGGACGAGGCCGTCGGCGGTAAGTACAGCCGGCCGCCGGTGTTCGAGGCCGGTGGTGACGGTCTGGTCTCCACCGTCGACGACTACCACGCGTTCCACCGGATGCTGCTGAACAAAGGGAGCCACGGAGGCGAGCGCGTCCTCTCCCGCGCCTCGGTCGAGCTGATGACCATGGATCACCTGACGCCGGAGCAGAAGGTCGAGAAGGACCAGTTCGGTGACCTCTTCGGACGGCACGGCGGCTACGGCTTCGGCATGGCGGTGCGCACCCATCGCCGTGACCTCGCGTCCGTGGGGCAGTTCGGGTGGGACGGCGGCCTGGGCACGACAGCGTACGCCGACCCGGCGGAACGGCTCATCGGGATTCTGCTGACGCAGACGGCCATGGACTCCGCGGACACCCCCCGACTCCACCAGGACTTCTGGACCACCGTCTACCGGACGCTCGACGACTGACCAGAGGCGGGTACTCGGTCGGTGAACGAGTATTCGGTCCAGTGAGCCGGCGCGCGCTCGACCCGCTCGGACGTGCGGGCGCTCTGCCGTGGCAGCTCGACTGTGTTCAGGCGGCGTGCGCGGGCCGGCGCGGTGTCCGGGTCGCCGATGCGATACAGCGTGCACCGCGGGGCCGATAGCCCCTTGTTGTCGGCCCGCAGGGTGGCGGTCGGCCCTCTCGCCTGCGGTGAATTTGCGGGCGGTGGTGCGACAGGCTGCCGGCCCGGGCTGTGCTGGGGGCGCGGAGGCTTCGGGCGGCGGAAGCGGTGTTCGGCTACCACATCCGACCGTCGTGCTGCTCGCGAGGCGGGCGATGCCGTCGCATGGGAGCCTGCCGCTTCGATGCGGACCGGCCGCCAGGGACGCAGCCGTCCGGTTGCGCCCCTGGGCTTCCGGCAAGCCGGCTCACACCTGTCACGTGCCGTCGACGCAGACGGCCCAGACAGTGATGTTGATGGGGGTGCCGGTGGCATTGCGATAGGTGCCGGACCATGTGGTGTCGCTGCTCGGAAAAGTCTCCATGACATAGAGACCGCTGCTGGCCAGGACGGCGCTGTCCAAGCCCCCGCCCGTGACCACCTGGCCGGCCTCGGGGCAGCTCACCGGGATGGTGCAGATGCTGTCACCACTGCACGACACGGTGTTGGAGACCCTTTCGTACCCGGTGACCGGGCCAGAGCCAGTCGCCCCCGTCGCACCCGTCGCCCCCGTGGCCCCCGTCGCACCCGTGGCCCCGGTGTCCCCCGTCGCACCCGTGGCCCCGGTGTCCCCCGTCGCACCCGTCGCCCCGATGTCCCCCGTCGCACCCGTCGCACCCGTCGCCCCCGTGGCCCCGGTGTCCCCCGTCGCCCCCGTGTCCCCCGTCGCACCCGTAGGTCCGGTGTCCCCCCTCGCCCCGGTCGCTCCGGTGGCCCCCGTGGGGCCGGCCGGACCGGTGTCCCCCATTGGGCCGGTGGGACCCGTCGGGCCCGTAGGTCCGGTTGCGCCCCTGCATTTGTCTCGGCCGCCCTGGACGTGCGAAACACTGCTTTCATAGGGGTGCTTGTCGCACCGGTCGTCCCCAAAGAGCCCTGCCGGGGCCGTCTCGGCGCGCGACCGGGGAGCGGGGCCGGTCGCAAGCGCGGGTGTGACCAGGTCGAAGCTCAACAGAGCCATCAGGGCCATGAGACCGCCAGTCAGTACCTTCGTACGGCGGGGAAGGGGACCGAATCGGGGTCCAACACGCATGACTGACCTGCCTTCGTCGTGGGGTGTCACTCCGGAGGTGGCGTAGGGTGCGTCCTCCGGTCGTCCACCGTCATGATTCTTCAATGTCCCGTCACATGCAGTACGGGGCAATCCAAACGGGTTCTGCAGAGGCGGGCCGACAGCAGCGCTCGTCCGGCCAACTCAACCGCTCACGGGCCGGATGAAGCGCTCAGTCTCATTGCGGCCGAGCGCTTCACTGGGCGGGCGAGCGGTTCACTGGGCGGGCGAGCGGTTCACTCTGCGGACCTGAGCATCGGCGTCGGCGGATGCTCCGGCCGACACCCGGAACCCGCTCCCTGGACGGCGCCATGCTCCCGCGAGGGGGCGCCTCATAGGATCCCCGCTCACGGACACCAGGGGCAGGGATCTCCCGCATCGCGGCTCCGGCCACGGCACGGCCGTCGAGGCGACGGCCGAGGACTTCGAGGAGGCGGTCCTGGCGCGAGCGCGACGGTCGCCGGGGTAGGAACCGCCCCATCGGGCCATGGGGCGCCGCACGGACCGGGGTCATGACCGGGACGTACCGTCGGTGGGTTCCCCGCTCGGGGCGGGACGCTCCACCGCGGTGAGCGGGGGCGCGGACAAGGGCGGGAGGCTCGGGCCGCGCACCGCCGCCAGGACGACCTCGGGGCGGAACAGCACGGTCGGCGGGACCGAGAGCGTGAGGACGTCGAACAGCGCCTTAGCGGCGACCGGTCGGCCGGTGGCGGTGTGCATGAGCCGGTCCACGTAGCGGACGAGGGCACGGGCCGGGACGCCGGGCCGGCGGCCGGTCGCGCCCGGATAGCGGATGTCCTGACCGGTGGCGAGGTCCCAGGCGACGGACACCGGGCGGGCCACCGCTCGCTGGGCACGCCGGGCGAGTCCGGGGGCCGTGAGGCCGGCCCGCCGGAGCTCGTCGCACAGGGCGACGGCACTCTGCGCGGCCACGGACATGCCGTGCCCGTACAGCGGGTTGTACGTGGCGACGGCGTCACCGACGACGACGAAGCCCTCGGGCCAGCCGTCGGCCCGTTCGAAGTACCGGCGACGGTTGCCGGTACTGCGGGTGACCACGACGTCCGTCAACGGCTCGGCGTGCGCGATGAGTTCACCGACCACGGGGTGCCGGACGCTCCGGGCGAAGACCTCGAACTCCTCCGCGGTGGCGGGCAGTTGCCCGCCTCTGGTGGTGGACACCGTGACCAGCCAGCGTGCGCCCTCCAAGGGGACGATCGTGGCGGTTCGCGCGGGCCCGCGGTCCCGTACGTCGGCCGTGACGCTGACGACCGGTCCGCCTTCACCACCGGGCACCCGGAAGAGCCTGCTCGCGTACCCGATCCCGGCGTCGACCTCCTCCTCGGCCACCCCCGCACGCCCCGGCCGCAGCACGGCGAGCCACTGCGGCGCCCGGGAGCCCCGGCCGCAGGCGTCGACCACCAGGTCGGCTGCCAGCACCCGCTCACCGTCGTCGGGCATGCGCACCCGGACCCCGGTCACCCGGGCGGGCCGCCCTTCCAGGCAGAGCGGCTCGGCACGTTGGAGCAGCGTGATCACGGGCCTCCGGAGCACTTCGTCCCGGACCACCCAGTCGAGCAGGTCCCGGCTGGCGGCGATGAGGTACTGCATCTCGGGCCAGCGCCGGAACCAGCCGTGCGCGGAGAGGATCACCGTCCCGGTCGGCATCGGGACGCGGCGCGCCCCGGCGCCGAGCCAGCGGTCGGTGACGCCCGGGAGCAGTGACTCGACGGCCCGGGCACCGCCCGACCACAGCAGATGGGCGTGCCGCGCCTGCGGCAGTCCCCTGCGCGGAACGGGCCCGGGCGGAAGCACGTCCCGTTCGACGACGGTGACCTCGTCGGCGAAGTCGGCGAGCACCCGGGCGGCCAGCATGCCGGCCAGTCCCCCGCCGACGACCACGGCACGCCGGCCCCCGGACCGCCGGGTGGTGCCGGGCGTTCGGCTCATGCGAACGATGCTGTCCGGCGGCCGCGCGGCGCACAAGTACGCCGTCGGTCACGTCAGTGCTCGCCGAGCACCATCCACTTGTCCGGGTTCTCCAGCGGCTGGAAGCCGAGCGCCGCATACACCCCGTGGGCGTCGGCGGTCGCGAGCAGGATGCGCCGCAGCCCGTGGGGTTCGAGGTGCTCGCGCACCGCGGCCACCAGTGCCGTTCCCAGTCCCCCGCCACGGGCCGCGCGGTCCACGTACACATCGCAGAGCCAGGCGAAGGTGGCGCGGTCGGTGACGACCCGGGCGTAGGCCACCTGCTCCCCCGAGGCACGGTCGTACGCACCGAAGTTGAGCGATGCGGCGATGGCCTGATCCTGCTTCCCACGGGTGCGCCCGAGCGCCCAGTAGGCGTCGGTGGACAGCCAGCTGTGCACCCGGTCGACGTCCAGCCGGCCGGGGTCGGTGGAGATCTCGTACGCGTCGGGGGCGGGAGAGGCGGTGCGGACGGGGATGCGGGTGACGTCGCTCATGACGGGAGGCTGCCAGGTGCGCGGGGCCGCTGTCAGTGGCGGATGCCACGGTGGGCGCCATGGATGTCACCGCTGCCGACTACCGCTGGTTCGAGGACCGCTACGACGAACTCGCCGAGGCCTGCTGCGTCACTCTGGTGCGGGACGTCGCGCCCGAAGGTGTGCTGCAACGGCTGGGCTGTCGGCCGACGGACCGGATACGCGGCGCCGGGGAACTGGTGGAGCCGGCCCATGCCGTCCTGCGGAAGACGGGCGGCGCGGATGCGTTCGTGGCCGTCACGGCGGCCGGGGACTGGACGCTCCTGCTGGAGCCGAACGGCTGGCTGGGCATGTCGGACGAGGTGCCGGGGCTCCTGTCCCGCGGCTCCGAGGTCGTTGCCCACGGCTGGGACGTCAACGGCGCCGACGCGTTCGCCTGGTTCGTGGACGGGAAGCTGCGGCTGCGTTTCGAGCCGCTGTTCGCGTACGCACGGTACGGATCCGATCCCGACTGCGCGGTGGAGCAGATGAGGGAGGCGGGACTGGCCACGGAGGAGTCCGACCGGGGGGACGTCGAACTGGTCACCGCTGCCGCCTTCGCGCTCGCCGAGCGCCTGACGGGCGTACGGCTCTCCCCCGGGCTGCTGGACGACGCGGAGTTCCTGTGCGGGACGATGCCGCTGCCGGGACGGTGAGGTGCCGCGCCGTGTGCGGGACGATGCCGATACCGGGACGGCGAGGTGCCGCGCCGTGTGCGGCGTGCGTGCGCGCCCGGCCGAGTGGCCGACCACGGCGCCCTCTCTGAACGTAGCACCGCCCCCAAGGCCACGTACGACGTCACCCGTGCCCCGAGTACCCCGCCGCACAACCGGCTTGACGTGACGAGCGCAGCGCCGTGCACGGCGCTGCGCCGCCCGGACTGGGCGGGATGTCACCCCGGCACTTCGTCGAAGGCGGTGCGCAGACGGGCGACTCCCTCGGCGATCTCGGCGGGGCCTGCGACCGCCGCGAAGCTCAGCCGGAGGTGGGCGGCGGGAGGTTCGGCGCTGAAGTAGGGGCGGCCCGGGGTGACGGCGACTCCGGCCCTGAGCGCGGCCGCGGTGAGTGCCGCCTCGTCGGTGCCGTCCGGCAGTCGGGTCCAGAGGTGGTGGCCGCCGGAGGGGATGCGCGGGAGGGCGAGCTCGGGGACGTGCCGGGCCAGGGCCGTGGCGAGCGCGGTGCGGCGGTCACGCAGAGCGGCCGCCACGGTGCGGAGGTGCCGGTCCCAGGCCGGCGAGCCGACGAGCTCCAGGGCGGCTTCCTGGAGCGGCCGGGCCACGAAGAAGCTCTCGACGACCTGGATGGCCCGCAGTCGTTCGAGGACGGGCCCGCGGGCGGCGAGCGCGCCCACCCGCAGGCTCGGCGAGGTGATCTTGGTCAGGGAGCAGACGTGGACGACCACACCGTCCGGGTCATCGGCCGCGAGGGGCGGCGGGAGGGCGCCCGCGTCCTCGTGGACCAGTCGGCGGGCGAAGTCGTCCTCGACGACGAACGCGCCGGCTTCACGGGCGATGCGCAGCACCTCGAGACGGCGGGGCCGGGCGAGGACGGTCCCGGTGGGGTTCTGGAAGAGCGGCTGGCAGACCAGGACACGGGCGCCGGTGGCACGGAAGGCCGCGGCGAGCAGTTCCGGGCGGACGCCGTCGCCGTCGACGGGCACCGGAACGGGGCGCAGCCCGGACGCGCGGGCGACGGCGAGCATGCCGGGGTAGGTGGGCGACTCGACGAGGACGGGGGCACCGGGCGGCGTGAGGGCGCGCAGCGCGGTGGTGAGCGCGCTCTGGCCTCCGGCGGTGACGAGCACGTCGGCGCCGGTGACGGTGCCGCCGATCTCACGGGCGAACCAGTCGCGCAGTTCCGGGATGCCGTCGGTGGGCGGCCTGCCCCAGGCCCCGGGCCGGCGTCCCGCCCGGGCCAGTGCGGCGGCCATGGCCCGCTCGGGCTGGAGGGAGGGGTGCAGATAGCCGCCGTTGAACTCGACGACGCCGGGTGGTGGCGCGGCGAGGCTGACGAGCACTCCGGAGGCGTCGACCGCGCGCGGGGCGGGCTCGGTGGCGCCGTCCGCGCTGAGGGCGACCTCCTGCCAGGAGGTGTCGCCGGTCTCCGCGGCTTCTGCGCGCGGATGGGCGCGGAAGACCCCGGCTCCCGGCCGGGTGACGACGAGCCCCTCGGCGGCGAGCCGGGCGAGCGCGCGGGAGACGGTGACCGGGGAGACCCGGTACCGCTCGACCAGGGCCCTGCTCGACGGAAGCTTTCCACCAGGAGAGTAGCTGTCAAGCTCTTTCTTCAAGGAAGTGGCCAGTTCCACCACACTGCTACGCTCATGCATGACAGTACAGGATAGCGCTACTCATCGAACCTCGATAGCGGTCACCGCGCCCGCACCGCGCGGCGGAACGCTGCTGGCGGCGCTCGGCGTCGTGGCCTTCTCCCTCACCTTCCCGGCGACCGCCTGGGGTCTGGAGAGCTTCGGCCCGTGGTCCCTGGTGGCCCTGCGCAGTGTGCTCGCGGCGCTGATCGCCGGCAGTGTGCTGCTGGCGCAGCGGGTGCCGCTGCCGGAGCGGCGCCACCGGCCGGGGCTGGCGGTCGTGGCCGGAGGCGTCGTGATCGGTTTTCCGCTGCTGACCACCCTGGCCCTGCGCACCTCGACGACATCGCACGCCGCCGTGGTGGTGGGCCTGCTGCCGCTGACCACGGCGGCGCTGTCGGCGGTCCGTACCGGCCGCAGGCCCTCGCGGACGTTCTGGACCGCGGCACTGGCCGGGGCGGCGGTGGTCGCCGCGTTCACGGTCCTGCAGGGCGGCGGAGCCCTGTCGGCCGGCGACGCGTACCTGTTCGGTGCGCTGCTGGTGTGTGCCGCGGGCTACACGGAGGGCGGACGGCTCGCCGGAGTGATGCCCGGCTGGCAGGTCATCGGCTGGGCGCTGGTCCTCTGTCTGCCCCTGGCGGTGGCGGGCGGCGTGGCCGGGATCGTCCTCGAACCGGTGCGTCTGTCGGTTCACGGCGTGGCGGGACTGGTCTGGGCGGCTGCCGGGTCCACATTCCTCGGCCTCTACGTCTGGTACCGGGGCATGGCGGCCGTCGGTATCGCGCGGGCCAGCCAGTTCCAGCTCGCCCAGCCGTTGCTGACCCTGGTGTGGGCGGTGCTGCTGCTCGGCGAGGAGCCGGCGCCCGCCGCCCTGCCGGCGGCCGTGGGAGTGCTGGTGTGCATCGCCGTCACCCAGCGCGCGAGGGCGTGAGCCGACTTAGACTTTCGGTACGGATGCCCGCCACGAGGAGGTCTCCCCGATGCAGGCGAAGAAGGGCGACAAGCTGCTGATGCACGGCAGGATCGTCGGTCAGCACGACAAGACCGCGGAGATCGTCGAGGTCCTGGGGCAGGCCGGTACGCCCCCGTACCGCGTGCGGTTCGAGGACGGCCACGAGGCGATCATGTCACCGGGTCCCGACTCCGTCGTACGGCACAAGGAAGACAGGCCAAAGCAACCCTGATGGTTCAGAGTGGAGCCCGGACCCGGGTCGGGTAGTGGTCGGCGACAACCCTGGCCATCGCTCCGATCCGGTCCACGGCGACCTCCCTGGCCGCGAAGAAGCAGTGCCCCGACACGTCGGCGTACTGCTTCGCCAGTGTGAGGTGTCGGGAGAGTTCCGCCGGGTCCTGCCAGGCGGCGGGCTGGGCGGGGTCGCCGGCCTTGTACAGGGCCTCTCCGATGTGGAGGCGGACGCCGGTGCCGCGGACCGTGCGGTCCCACCATGCGACCAGTTCACGGTAGTCGGCGACGGGGAAGCCGATGTGCCAGTACACCTGCGGGACGATGTAGTCGATCCATCCTTTCCTGACCCATTTCCTGGTGTCCGCGTACAGGTCGTCATAGGTTTGCACCCCGGCGGTGGTCGCCGAGCCCCGTGGGTCGGTGGAGGCGTTGCGCCACACCCCGAAGGGGCTGATGCCGAAGCACACCCCCTTGCCGGTGGCCGTGATCCGCGCAGCGGTCTCCCGGACCAGCCGGTCGATGTTGTCCCGCCGCCATGACGCCCGGTCGGGGAAGCCGCTGCCGTGCTCGGCGAACGCCGCGTCGTCGTCGAAGACCTGTCCGGCGACGGGGTAGGGGTAGAAGTAGTCGTCCCAGTGGACGGCGTCGATGTCGTAGCGCTTGACGGCGTCGAGCATGGCGTCCTGGACGAAGCGTCGCACCTGTGGAAGGCCGGGGTTGTAGTAGAGCTTCCCGCCGTGGGGGACGACCCAGTCGGGGTGCACACGGGCGGGATGTCCGGGGACGAGCCTGCCGGGGTCGGAGTGGTTCGCGATCCGGTAGGGGTTGAACCAGGCGTGCAGTTCGAGGCCCCGCCGGTGCGCTTCGGTCACCGCCGTCCCCAGGGGGTCCCAGCCGGGGTCCTTGCCCTGGACGCCGGTGAGGTACTGGCTCCACGGCTCGAACGGCGAGGGCCACATCGCGTCGGCGGTCGGCCGCACCTGCAACACCACGGCGTTCAGGTGCCGCTTGGCGGCGGTGTCGAGGTGCCTGAGCAGTTCGGCCCGTTGCTCGGCCCTGGGGAGCCCCGGCTTCGACGGCCAGTCGCGGTTGGCGACGGTGGCCAGCCACACGCCGCGGAACTCCCGTCCGGTGCCGCAGCGTCCCGCTGCCGCCCGGGCCTCGGCCCCCATGAGTAATGCGCTTGCGGCCGTTGCGGTGGCCGCCACCAATCCCCTGCGGGTGATTCGCCCCACTTGCGGTCTCCTTGTCGCCCGTTCCCGCGGGAAACATCCGGTACGTCCGCTCCCTGCGGAGAGCATGCCCGCCCCGCAGGGCCGACCACACGCCCGCGCGGAGTAACGTCGTGGTCCGGGGCGGGCTGCCGGAATCAGACGGGGGACCCGCCGGACGGCAGAAGAGCGAAAGGCACGATGTGACGGACTCTATGGCTGACGTGGCACGCGTCGGAGTGGTGGGCTGCGGCCAGATGGGCGCGGGCATCGCCGAGGTCGCCGCGCGCAGCGGCCTCGAGGTCAAGGTCGCCGAGACCACCGGCGAGGCCCTGGAGATCGGCCGTACCAGGCTCTACAACTCCCTCGCCAAGGCCGCCGAACGCGGCAAGATCAGCGAGGAGGAGCGCGATGCGACGCTCGCCCGGCTCAGCTTCACCACCGACCTCGGGGAGTTCGCCGACCGCGATCTCGTCATCGAGGCGGTCGTGGAGAACGAGCAGGTCAAGACGGAGATCTTCCAGGTCCTGGACCAGGTCGTGACCCGCCCGGACGCGATCCTCGCGTCCAACACCTCGTCGATCCCCCTGGTGAAGCTGGCCGTGGCGACCTCCCGCCCCGACCAGGTGATCGGCATCCATTTCTTCAACCCCGCCCCGGTGCAGCGGCTCGTGGAGCTGATCCCGGCCCTGACCACCTCCGAGGAGACGATCAAGCGCTCCGAGGCCGTGGTGCAGCAGGTGCTGGGCAAGCACGCGATCCGCGCCCAGGACCGTTCGGGATTCGTGGTCAACGCCCTGCTGATCCCGTACCTGCTGTCCGCCATCCGGATGTTCGAGTCGGGCATCGCGAGCCGTGAGGACATCGACAACGGCATGGAGCTCGGCTGTGCCCACCCCATGGGCCCGCTGAAGCTCTCGGACCTGATCGGCCTGGACACGGTCGCCTCGGTCGCCGACTCGATGTACGCCGAGTTCAAGGAGCCGCTGTACGCCGCTCCGCCGCTGCTCCAGCGGATGGTCGACGCGGGCCGGCTGGGCCGCAAGACCGGCTCGGGGTTCTACTCGTACTCGTAGGGGCGACCGCGCGTACTCGTAGGGGCGACCGCGCCGGCCGCCCCTCGCCGGGCCCGCTCGGGCCTCACCTCGTCGGGTCGGCGCCGCCGGCGGAGGAGCCGGCCCGACGTGTGCTCAGCCGTCGCCCCGCCGCAGGTGGTGGAGCAGGAGTAACCCCGCCGCCATGCCGGCGGCGGGGATCTCACCGCGGGCGACCATGTCCGGGATCAGTTTGAGCGGTATCCACTCGCGGCGTGAGGACTCGAAGTCGTCCTCGGGGTGGCCGATGTAGGTGGCTCCCTCGGACCAGTAGAGGTGGTGCCGGGCGTCGGTGAGCCCGTTGGACGGTTCGACGGTGAGGAGGTGCCGGAGCGGTCCGGGCCGCCAGCCGGTCTCCTCCTCCATCTCGCGGGCGGCCGCGCTCTCGACGTCCTCGCCGTCCTCCACGACCCCCGCGGCCAGCTCCCAGCCCCAGCTGTCGGTGATGAACCGGTGCCGCCACAGCATCAGCACCTCGTCGGCCGCGTTGACCGCGGTCGCCACCGCGACCGCGCGGAGCCGGATCAGGAAATGGTCGAGGTGCCGCCCGTCGGGGAGTTCGACATCCGCGAGATTCACGCGGAACCAGCGGTTCTCGTACACCGTTTGTTCGTTCCGGTTGGTCCACTGCACGTTTCTGCCACCTTCCAACGCTTGGATGGCAACATGGCAGCAGGTCCGTACCAGGCGGGTGAGGTTTTCACAGGGTTCACAGAGGAACCCGCAGTGCCCCGTCGATCCGTTCGGCGGCCTCCTCCGCCCCCGGACAGCCGGCTGCCCGCAGTCCTTCGCGAACCGTCCGCAGCCGGTCGCGCAGCCGCCGCGACTCCATTCCCCTCGCCCGCTCGGCCATCTCCACCGCGGTCACCACGGCCCGGTCCGCCTCCCCCTGGCACAACTGGACCTGGGCCAGCATGGCGAGGCGGTGCACCCGCCCCCGGTCGTGCGCCGGAGCACGTGCGGCGAACGCCGCGTGCTCCCGCGCCGCACCGAGGTCGCCGAGCCGCAGCAGGGCCTCGGCCACCTGCACGTTGACCAGGCCCGGCTGCACATAGCCCGTCTGGTCCGGCTCGTCGCCCGGCCGGATCCGCTCCGCGGCGTCCTCCGCGCGCGCGATGCACCCCAGGGCGCTGCGCGCGTCCCCGAGACGGGCGTACGCCTTGGCCTGCATCGCGTACAGATCGGCGGCGAGCGCGGGCGACACGTCCCGTCCCGCGGCCCGCAGGGCGGCCTCCACGAAGGCCACCGCCTGCCGGTCCTCCCGCATGAACAGCGACTGGTTGACGAGCAGGGCGATGACGTAGGCCCCCAGCCCCCGGTCCCCGCCCGCCTTGGCGAGCCGCAGCGCCTGATGGAAGTACCGCTGGGCGAGTCCCTGGGCGTCGGAGTCGTACGCGCAGATGCCCGCCACCGACACCAGGGCGGCGGTCGCCCCGTGCAACTCCCGCCCCACGTCGTCCGGATAGCTGCCGCGGAGCAGAGGCGCGGCCTCGGCGTTCAGGAAACCGACGATGCGGGAACGGGTCGCGATGCCGCCCGCCTTGCGGTACATCAGCTCGTAGTGGGCGCGCGCGGCCCGCAGTACGGCGATGTCGCCGCGGCCGACACCGGCCTGCCCGGAGCGGGAGACGTCTCGGTCCTCCGGGGGGTTCTCCCATTCCCACACGGGCATCACGGCGGGCGTCCCGGTGACGGCCGGCGCGTCCAGGAGGTGCGACCGCTGCTGCTCGTCGGAACGCCAGAGGGCGGTGGCCCGTTCGACGAATCCGGCCAGCGGGAGGCCGAGCGTGGTGGACGGTTCGCCGGCCGGGCCGAGACCGATGTCGTCGAGGGTGACCGGGCGGCGCAGCCGGGCCGAGAGCACCTCGCAGATCAGGTCGGGGACCCGGCCGCGGGGCCGCTGGCCCTTCAGCCACCGTGCCACGGCGGTGTGTTCGTACCGCAGGGCCAGACCTAGCGCGGCTCCCGCCCGGTTGACGTGCGCGGCGAGTCCGGCGTGGGACATGCCCGACTCGTCGAGCAGGGCGTCGAGCAGGCTATTGGGCTGCATGGGGCCCTCCGGTGGCTCGGTTGCATCAGCCTAACGGAGCCGTCTTCACACGGGGTGTGAATCGAGTGCCCGCATCGGCCGGCCACGCACTCTGCCGCGGGGAGCGGGGTGCCGGTTGACTTAACTGCCTCTCCTCGGAGGCAGCCGGGCCGTCGGCTCCCCCCTCGTAAAGTGCGACGGTCCCCCAGGCGCCGTCCGCCCTGCTGTTCTGCCCGACACTCCCAGCAGGGCCGGCGGCGCCGTTTCCTGCGGCCGGCCGGGCGGAGGCACGACATGCAACGAGGGGCGCATCCCTAACGGATGCGCCCCTCAAGGGTGTCGGTGACTGCTACGCGCCGCGCAGCACCGCACCGGTGCGCTCGGCGGCCAGCGCGACGGCCGCGTCACGCGCGGCCGAGGCCTCCTCGACCGTCAGCGTGCGGTCCGTGGCACGGAAGCGCAGCGCGTACGCCAGCGACTTGCGGCCCTCGCCGAGCTGTTCGCCGGTGAACACGTCGAACAGCCGGACGCCTTCGAGCAGTTCACCGGCGCCCTCGCGCAGCGCGCGCTCGACGTCGGCGGCCGGGACGTCGTCGGCGACGACCAGCGCCACGTCCTGGGTCGCCACCGGGAAGGCGGAGATCCGCGGCGCGAGCAGGGTGCCCTCTCCGGCCCGCTCCAGAAGGTCCAGGTCGACCTCCATGGCGCAGGAGCGCTCCGGCAGACCGAGAGCCTTGATCACCCGCGGGTGGAGCTCACCGGCGAAGCCGACGACCTGCTCGGTACCGTCCAGCATGACGGAGAGCACCGCACAGCGGCCCGGGTGCCACGGGCCGTACTGGCCCTTGGCGACGACCAGCTCGGCGCCGGCCTCACGGGCGACCGTACGGGCGGCCTCGATCGCGTCGGCCCAGTCGGCGGGACGTCCCTTGCCCCACCAGCCGGCCTGCTCGCGGGCGCCGCTGAGCACCACCGCGGCGTGCCGGGGCTGCCCCGGGAGCGTGCCGTCGAGGGATGCGATCTCCTCGTCGGTCGGGCGGCGGTCGGCGGGCAGGCGCAGTGCGGCGCCCTGCTCCTCGCGGGGGTGGAAGACCAGCCCGGTCTCGAAGAGCGCCAGGTCGTGGCTGCCCCGTCCGACGTTGCGCCGGAGCGCGGAGAGCAGTCCCGGCAGCAGCGCGGTGCGCAGCGCGGGCTCCTCGTCGGAGAGCGGGTTGACCAGCTTGACCACGCGGCGGCAGGTGTCGTCCTGCTCCAGCCCGAGCTGGTCGAAGACCTGCTCGCTGATGAACGGGTAGTTCGGCGTCTCCACGTAGCCGGCGCCGGCCAGGGCGCGGCCGACCCGGCGGTGCAGCCGCTGGCGGCCGGTGAGGCCGCGGCCGGAGGGCGGCTTCGGCAGCGTCGAGGGCAGGTTCTCGTACCCCTCGAGCCGGATGACCTCTTCCGCGAGGTCGTTCGGCACGGCGAGGTCGGGGCGCCATGACGGCACGGCGACCAGCAGCTCGTCCTGCCCGGACACGTCGCAGCCGATCTCCTGGAGGCGGCGCACGACCGTCTCGCGGCCGTAGTCGACGCCGGCCACCCGGTCGGGGTGGTCCGCGCGCATCACGACGGTGCGGGGCTCGGACGGCGCCACGGCCTCGGTGACGCCGGCCTCGGCGGTGCCGCCCGCGAGCAGCACCAGCAGGTCGACGGTCCGCTGAGCGGCGGCGGCCGCGGCCAGCGGGTCCGCACCGCGCTCGAAGCGCCTGGACGCCTCCGAGGACAGCTTGTGCCGACGGGCGGTGCGGGCGACCGAGACGGCGTCGAAGTGCGCGGCCTCGATGACCACCTCGGTGGTGCCCTTGACCTCTCCGGTCTCCGGGTCGCGTGCCGCGTCGGCGATCTCGGTGTCGGCGCCGCCCATGACGCCCGCGATGCCGATCGGACCGCGGTCGTCGGTGATGACCAGGTCCTCGGCGTCGAGGACGCGCTTGGTGCCGTCGAGGGTGGTGATCCGCTCGCCCTGCTCGGCGCGGCGCACCCCGATCGCGCCCTGGACGAGGGAACGGTCGTAGGCGTGCAGCGGCTGGCCGAGCTCCAGCATCACGTAGTTGGTGATGTCCACGGCCAGCGAGATGGGACGCATCCCGGCCTTCTGCAGCCGGCGCTGCAGCCAGATAGGGGAGCCCGCCTCGGGGTCCAGTCCGACGACCGTGCGGGCGACGAAGCGGTCGCAGCCCGCGGGGTCGGCGACCTTCACCGGGTAGCCGTAGGAGTTGGGGCCCGGGACGTCGAGCAGGGCGGGGTCGCGCAGCGGCACTCCGTAGGCGATGGCCAGCTCGCGGGCGATGCCGCGCATCGAGAGGCAGTAGCCGCGGTCCGGGGTGACGGCGATGTCGAGGACCTCGTCGTACAGCTCCAGCAGCTCGGTGGCGTCGGTGCCGGTCTCGTGCTCCGGCGGCAGCACGATGATGCCGTGCGTGCCGTCGTCGCCCATGCCGAGCTCGTCGCCGGAGCAGATCATGCCGTGGGAGTTGCGGCCGTACGTCTTTCGGGCGGCGATCGCGAAGTCGCCGGGCAGGACGGCGCCGGGCAGCGCCACGACGACCTTGTCGCCCTCGGCGAAGTTCCGGGCGCCGCAGACGATCTCCTGGGGCTCGCCCGTGCCGTTGGCGTCGCCGACGTCGACGGTGCAGAAGCGGATCGGCTTCTTGAAGCCCTCCAGTTCCTCGATGGTCAGCACCCGGCCGACGACGAGGGGGCCCTTGAGGCCTGCACCGAGCTGCTCGACGGTCTCGACCTCGAGGCCGGCCGAAATGAGCTTGGCCTGTACGTCACGGCCGGTCTCCGTGGCCGGCAGGTCGACGTACTCCCGCAGCCAAGAAAGCGGGACCCGCATCAGATCTCCATCCCGAAAGGCCGGGTGAACCGGACGTCACCCTCGACCATGTCTCGCATGTCATCGACGTTGTGGCGGAACATCAGCAGTCGCTCGATGCCGAATCCGAAGGCGAAGCCACTGTACTTCTCGGGGTCGACGCCGCAGGCGGTGAGCACCTTGGGGTTGACCATCCCGCAGCCGCCGAGCTCGATCCAGCCCTCGCTGGAGCAGGTGCGGCAGGGCCGGTCCGGGTTGCCCACGGACTCGCCGCGGCACACGTAGCAGACCATGTCCATCTCGGCGGACGGCTCGGTGAACGGGAAGTAGTTCGGCCGCAGCCGGGTCGTCACGCCCTCGCCGAAGAGCGACTGGACCATGTGGTCCAGGGTGCCCTTGAGGTCGGCCATGGTCAGGCCCTCGTCGACGGCGAGCAGCTCGACCTGGTGGAAGACCGGGGTGTGGGTGGCGTCCAGCTCGTCGGTGCGGTAGACACGGCCGGGGCAGATCACGTAGACCGGCGGTTCGCGGTCGAGCATGGAGCGGATCTGCACGGGGGAGGTGTGGGTGCGCAGGACCACTCCCGAGCCGCTGCCGCCGTTCGCGTGCGACACGAAGAAGGTGTCGTGCTCGCCGCGGGCCGGGTGGTCGGGGCCGATGTTCAGGGCGTCGAAGTTGAACCACTCGGACTCGACCTCGGGGCCCTCGGCGACCTCGTAGCCCATGGCCACGAAGATGTCCTCGATGCGCTCCGAGAGCGTGGTGAGCGGGTGGCGGGCGCCGGAGGGGACGCGGTCGTACGGCAGCGTGACGTCCACCGACTCCTCGACGAGCACGCGCGCGTCGCGCTCGGCCTCCAGCTCGGCCTGGCGGCCGCCGAGGGCTTTGTTCACGGCACCGCGGGCCTGGCCCACGCGCTTGCCGGCCTCGGCCTTGGCGTGCGGGGGCAGTGCGCCGATCTCCCGGTTGGCGAGTGCGAGCGGGGAGGCGGGGCCGGTGTGAGCGACCTTGGCCTCGTGGAGCGCGTCGAGGTCGCCGGCGGCCGCGAAGGCGGCGAGCGCCTCGTCCCGCATGCGCTCGATCTCTTCCGGTTTCAGTGCCTCGACCTCAACAGGGTCGTACGACTTATTGGGTGCCGACATCTCTTCCCGTGCTTCCGATTGGCTGGCTACGTGCCTTACCGGGGGACTCTCCCCGGACCCCCGTGACTCGCTGGACCACGAGGACGCAAAGGTGCCAATGGTCGAGTCTAAAGGTCGCGGGGGGCGAAGAAGCCCGTGGACCACTGGGCGAGACTCAGTTGAGGTACGCCGGTGCAGCCACGGGCAGAATAAATCGGAACTCCGCTCCGCCGCCGGGGCCGCGCCCGACGGTGATCACTCCGCCGTGCGCCTCGACGATGCCCTTGACGATGTAGAGGCCCAGGCCGGTGCCGCCGCGCTTGCTCCCCCGCCAGAAGCGGGTGAAGACGCGCCCCATGGACTCCTCGGGGATACCGGGGCCTTCGTCGCTCACGGTGACCGCCGTTCCCTTCTCGTCGTGTCCGGCCGGCGCGGGTGCCACCTCGATGGTGACGGTTCCCTCGCCGTGGCGCACCGCATTTTCGAGGAGGTTCCCGAGCACCTGGTCGATCTTGTCGGGGTCGGCCCACAGGGCGGGCAGGGGCTGCTGGATGCGGACGAGGAACCGGCCGGGGGCCTGGCCGGCGGCGATGTGGGCCTGGATGTGCCGGCTGACGGCGACGGAGACGTCCACGGGCTGCCGGCGCACTTCGAGTCGCCCGGAGTCGATGCGGGAGATGTCGAGGAGCTCGGCGATCAGACGGGTGACCCGGTTGGCATCGGCATCGACGGTCTCCAGCATCAGCCGCTTCTGGTCGTCGGTGAACCGCTCCCACTTGGCGAGGAGGGTCGCGGTGAAGCCCTTGACGGAGGTCAGCGGGGAGCGCAGCTCGTGGGCGACGGTGGCGATCAGTTCGGCGTGGCTGCGTTCGGTGCGCCGCCGGGCCTCGGTGCCCCTGAGGGAGACGACGACACGGCGCACCGGTCCGGTGGGCCGCTCCCGCACGTACCGGGCGCAGACCAGCACTTCCCGGCCGCCGGGCAGCAGCAGGTTGCGCTCGGGCTGGCCGTTGCGGGTGGCGAGCCCCCCGTACGGGTCGGTGAGCGCCCACCAGCGGCGGCCCTTCAGGTCCTCCAGGGGCAGAACCCGGTCGAGCGGGAGTCCGATGGCGTCGGCACGGGACACGGCCATGATCCGGGCGGCGGCGGCGTTGAAGCAGACGACATGTCCGGTCTCGTCGGCCACGACGAGGCCGTCCGGGAGGTCGTCGGGGTCGATGCCCGGGTCGCCGGTGCCCGTGGGCGGGCACGCGTAGGAGGTGTGCGTCTCCGTCGACCTGCTGGTGCCGACAGCCATCCCCGTACCCCACCCTCTCGGACCGGTGCAGTGGGCCCCCGGACCCGTCACCCTACTAGTCGTCGGTGACGCAGCGACACCCTTCGAGGGCGCACTGCACACGTCCGGCGCGTTCGGCCACCCGTGGGAGTGGACCTCCGGTGCGTTCAGCCACCCGTGGGGGTGGTTCCACGGCAGCCGCCGGGCGCGCGCTGGGCGCGTGCGGAGGCGTAGAGACACACCGCGGCGGCGGTCGCGAGGTTCAGGCTCTCGGCCTTCCCGTGGATGGGCACCCGGACGACGGCGTCGGCGAGGGCGCGGGTCTCCTCGGGCAGGCCCCACGCCTCGTTGCCGAAGATCCACGCGGTGGGTCCGCCCATGGTGCCGGCGTCGAGTTCGGCGTCGAGGTCCTGTTCGCCGGCGCCGTCCGCGGCGAGGATCCGCACGCCCGCGCCGGTGAGCCCCTGCACGGCGCGTTCGACGGGGACGCCGACGGCCACCGGGAGGTGGAACAGCGATCCGACCGAGGCGCGGACCGATTTCGGGTTGTAGAGGTCGACGGACGCGTCGGTGAGCACGACGGCGTCGGCTCCCGCGGCGTCGGCGCAGCGCAGTACCGTTCCGGCGTTGCCGGGGTCGCGTACGTTCGCCAGGACGGCGACGAGCCGGGGGCGGGCGGCGAGGATCTCCTCGAAGGGCGAGTCGAGGAACCGGCAGACGCCGACGAGGCCCTGCGGGGTGACGGTCTGGGAGACCTCGGCGAGGACGGCGTCGGACGCGTGGTGGACGCGCGCACCGGCCGTGCGGGCGGCGGCGACGATGTCGGCGTACCGTTCGGCCGCCTCGACGGTGGTGAACAGCTCGGTCAGAGTGGGTTCACCGGCGCTGTGGTGCGCGACCGCCTCGCGCACCGCCTGCGGTCCCTCGGCGATGAACCGGCGCTCTTTGCCACGGAAGTGCCGCTTGGCCAGCCGCCGTGCCGCGGTGACGCGCTGCGAGCGTGGGGAGATCAGTTCGGGGGTGCCCATGGTGTGCGGCTCTCCTGTTGTTCTTCGAGGCTCGGTCCCCCGCGACCGGAGGGTGCGGCGGAACGCACCGGACCCGCAGGCGCGGGGCCTGCGGGTCCGGCGGAAGCCAAGGCGGCGCCTGGGTCAGGCGGCGACCTTCGGGGCGTTGACGTCGCTCGGAAGCGCCTTCTGGGCGACCTCGACGAGCGCGGCGAACGCGTTGGCGTCGTTGACCGCGAGCTCGGCCAGGATCTTGCGGTCGACCTCGACGTTGGCGGCCTTCAGACCCTGGATGAAGCGGTTGTAGGTGATGCCGTTGGCGCGGGCAGCGGCGTTGATGCGCTGGATCCACAGCTGACGGAAGTCGCCCTTGCGCTTCTTGCGGTCGTTGTAGTTGTAGACGAGGGAGTGGGTGACCTGCTCCTTCGCCTTGCGGTAGAGGCGGGAACGCTGCCCGCGGTAGCCGCTGGCCTGCTCGAGGATCGCCCGACGCTTCTTGTGGGCGTTGACCGCCCGCTTGACGCGTGCCACTTGTTAACTCCTTGTAGCGGGGCCGTGGTTGGACTCACACGACCCGAAATCGAATAGGTCCCGGTCTCGGCGTCCCGCCCCCGTCACCGGGGGCGGGGACGTCACTTGCCGAGAAGCTTCTTGATCTTCGCGGCGTCGCCCGGGGCCATCTCGGCGTTGCCGGTGAGGCGACGCGTCAGCTTGGACGACTTGTGCTCGAGCAGGTGGCGCTTGCCGGCGCGCTCGCGCAGCACCTTGCCGGAGCCGGTGATCTTGAAGCGCTTGCTGGCACCGCTGTGCGTCTTGTTCTTCGGCATAGCGCCGTTCTCTCCTCGTCAGTGGCGCTCCCAGCCGGTCCGGGGACCGGCACGCGGGAGCGTCAGGTGTATCGGTGGGTGTCCTGGGTGCGACCCCGGACTCAGGCCTCGGCCGGTCCCTCGGCGGACTCGGCCGCCGGAGCGGCTTCGCCTTCCTCGCGGACGGGCTGACGCCCTGCCTTGCGGGCGGCCTGCGCCTCACGGGCCTCGGCCATCGCCTCGGTCTTCTTCTTGTGCGGACCGAGAACCATGATCATGTTGCGGCCGTCCTGCTTGGGGTTCGACTCCACGAAGCCGAGGTCCTGGACGTCCTCCGCCAGACGCTGCAGCAGCCGGTAGCCGAGTTCCGGACGGGACTGCTCGCGACCACGGAACATGATCGTGATCTTGACCTTGTCGCCCTGCTTGAGGAACCGGACGACATGACCCTTCTTGGTGTCGTAGTCGTGCGGGTCGATCTTCGGCCGGAGCTTCATCTCCTTGATGACCGTGTGCGCCTGGTTCTTGCGCGCCTCACGGGCCTTCATGGCCGACTCGTACTTGAACTTCCCGTAGTCCATGAGCTTGCACACGGGCGGACGGGCGTTCGCCGCGACCTCGACCAGGTCCAGGTCGTACTCCTGCGCAAGCTCCAGGGCCTTGGCAAGCGGCACGATGCCGACCTGCTCGCCGCTGGGACCGACAAGTCGCACCTCGGGAACGCGAATCCGGTCGTTGATGCGGGGCTCGGCGCTGATGGATCCTCCTCGGTAGCACCACGCGACAGCCTGGCGGGCTGCCACGCAACGTCTGTTTCGTCAGACCAACCGCGCCGATGCACAAAAAAGTGCCCCGACGGGACACAGGCGGGGCTCCATGACTACCGGAGCACCGCCGCGAGGCCGCGGGGCGCACGTTCGGGCGGCGCCATCGTCCGTACGGAACGATGGACCCGCCAGACCGGTGACCCGCCGCCCCGGAGGACGGTCGGGTGGGAGTTCGGAGCCTCCACTTGTGGGTCGGGCACAGTTGTGTCCGACCGGTCGTGACTCAAGGTTAGCAGCTCCCCGGGGAACCGGCGAACGGGGACGCCCGCCGCCCCACGGCCACCGCGCGGCCGGCGGGGCCTATCGTGTGGGGCATGAGTGACGCGACCCCCAGCAACGAGACGACCCCCGACTTCGACGCCATGGCCCGCGACATCGCGGAGGTCCCCGCGGTCGAGGTGATCGTGACGGTCGCGGTCAACCTCATGAGCGCCGCCGCCGTGAAGGTCGGGCTGACCGAGGAGGGCGAAGCGCACAAGGACCTGGACGAGGCCCGCAAGCTGATCCACGCCCTCGCCGGACTGATGGACGCGAGCGCGACGGAGATCAGCTCCTTCCACGCGGCACCGCTGCGGGACGGCCTGAAGTCGCTCCAGCTGGCGTTCCGCGAGGCGTCCCTGGTGCCGGACGAGCCGGGCCAGGGCCCGGGCGAGAAGTACACCGGGCCGGTCTACGGCCGCTGACCCCACACGTACGCGGGGTTCACGCACGGGTACGAGGACGCAGACGTTCACACACGTACGTAGAGGGGCTCGCCCGGAGGCACCGTCCCGGCCGGCAGCAGTGCCAGGTCGAGGCCGTGCACCAGGCGGGCCCTCAGCACGTCGTCGGCGGCCAGTGCCTCGGCGACCCGTCGCACCGCCTCGGCCGGGACGGCGTCCGCGGCGAGCACCAGCGCGAGCGTGCCGTCGGCCCGGCCCGGGCCGAGATGGGCGCGGAGCACCGCCGTCTCGGCGGCGACCGCCGCCCGGACGGCTCCGACGACCGCCGGGTCGTCGAGCGGATCCGTGCTGGTACGGCCCTCGGCGAGGGCGAGCAGGGCCGCGCCCTTCAGTTCGTACGGGACGGGACCGGCGAGGTCGAGGACGACGGTGTCGGCCTTCTCGTGCGCGGCCGCCTGGAGCGCCTGGTGCAGCGGTACGGCGACGGGCCGGGCCTCGGGGTCCCACAGCGCCAGCGAGGCGGTCGAGGTGAATGCGGGCAGGGCCTTCCGGTCGCCCGCGCGCAGTGTGGGAACGGCCATGTCGCTCGTCTTCTCGCGGCGCAGGCCGTTCTCGTCCTCCTCGACCTCGCCGAGGACGGCGACGACCGGGACGAGCAGCCGGGCGCCCTTCAGGGCCACCAGCACGTCCCGCTCGGCCGACCGGTCCTCGGCCCACGCGGCGAGCGCCGCGGCCAGCCGGGGGTCGGCGGAACCGTCGTCGTCGGAGAAACCGGGGTCGGGAATGTTCTTGAGCGCCACGCGACGAGCCTAACGGGAGCGCTGCGGGGGCCGGATCACCGGGGAGGGGGCGGGGGCTGCCGCCCCCGGTCGGGGCCGGGCCGCCCACAGGCCCGGGCCGGTGGGTCGGGGGCGCGTGCGGCTCGGCACGTGCCGGGCGTGCCGTCCGGCCGTCGGGCGCGGGCATTCGCGGTTGTCATCCGAACCGGGGCAGGCCGCCCCGGCAAGCGAGGGCTGCTGTCTTCGAGCCACGAGGCCGGGGCCTGCGGCCGTCGGGTCACCGGACCGCAGGGCGGGAAGCCATCGCGCCACCCGCGCTGGGCAACTGCCGACGGATCATGAAGGCCGGGTTGCCGTCACCGTCGTCTGCCGCCGCGGGACGGTGACCGCCACCACGAAGCCAAGGGCGCGCCGGCCGTCCGCAAGGCACGAGGCCGGGACGCTGCCTCGTGTCACCTGGCTCGGGAGCGGGTGCCGCCGTGCCAGAGGAGTGCCGCGGCGAGCAGCAGGGCTGCGCCGGTGCCGCCTGCCACCAGGACGGGCAGGCCGGGGGTGCCGGGGGTGCCGCGGGACGTGTCGGGGCCGGGCCCGAAGTAGCGGGCCTGGTGGCCCGGGGTCGTACCGGCGCGGAGGCCGGTCTTCCGATCAACCGCCGCCCCGGCCTTGATCGCGGCGGCGGGGTCGATCATGCCGTGGCCCCGGGAGTCGTCACGGCCGCCCTTCGGGGAGTTGCGGGCGGTGTCGGCGAGCAGCTTCTTGATCTGGGCGGGTTCGAGGCCCGGGTGTGCCGAGCGCACGAGGGCGACCGCCCCCGACACGAACGCGGCGGCCGCGCTCGTGCCCCAGCCCTCGTAGTACTTGCGGTCCGGGTCGGCGATCACGACGTCCACCCCGGGTGCGCTCACGGTGGCGTACCAGCGCCGGGTGGAGAACGAGGCGTGGGTCCCGAAGCGGTCGACGGCGGTGACCGCGATCACTCCGGGATAGGCCGCGGGGAAGGAGATGTGGTCGCCCTTCTCCCCGCCGTTCCCCGCGGAGGCGACGACCACGGAGCCCTTGGCGAGTGCGTACTGGACGGCGGCGTCCTCGGCCGCCTCCGGGTGCGCCGACTCGCTGTCGTCCCCGAGGGAGAGGTTGATGACGTCGGCGCCCTGGTCGGCGGCCCAGCGGATCCCGTCGGCGAGGGCCCTGCCCCGTGATGCGCGGGCCTTCTTCCGTTCCGCGTCGGTCCCTTCGAGGATCACCCTGACGGGCAGGATCTTCGCCTCGGGGGCGATCCCGAGGACCCCGTCGCCGCGGTCGGGGCCGTGTCCGTGCCCGGCGATGATCCCGGCCATCGCGGTGCCGTGCCGGGCCCATGCCCGGTCCCCGCGCTTCGCCCCGAAGCCGATGAGGTCCTTCCCCGGCAGGACCTGTCCTTCCAGGTCCGGGTGGCTGTCGTCCACCCCGGTGTCGAGCACGGCGACGGTGACGCCCTTGCCCTTGGTCGTCCGCCAGGCCTCCTCGGTGTGCATGGCGGACAGCTCCCACTGCCGGGCCCTGATCGTGTCCGCCTGCGCGGGGGCGGCGGGCAGCAGCGCCAGCACGGCGGCGGCCCCGAGGGCCGCGGCCCGGCGTAGCGCATGCGAGCGTCGGGTCATCGGGGCCGCTCCTGGGTGACGGTCCTGCGCAGGGAGCGTTCGATTCGGTCGGCGATGCCCTTGGCGTCGTGGCCCAGGCCCGCCTGGGCGGGGGCGGTCGCGGCACCCGGGACCACGGCGTCCTCGGCGGGCTGGGGGTCGGTGACCGCGCGGCCGTCGGCGAACCCTGAGACCGCGTACACGACGACCGGCGCGTCGGTGAGGACGCTGACCGTCCAGCTCGCCCGCGCGTCGTCGTCGAATCCGGCCGCGACCGTGCCGGCGACGGCCTGCGCCCGCGGCATCAGGTCGCGGCGCTTCTTCAGGTCCTTCGTAAAACGGTCCCGGAGCGCGGTCGTGGTCCTGGGGTCGGCCTTGGTGAAGACCATGCCCACGGTGGTGACGCTGCTGCTCGTGGCGTCGGTGTAGGTGGCCCGCAGCAGCCGCGTGCAGCCGACCGCCTCCAGCGCGGTCACCAGCAGCGGGTCGAGGGCTTCGCGGCCGCACTCCGTGTCGGGCGCGACGGCGATCCTGGTCCATGTGCGGTCCGCGCCGCCGGGGCCGGCGCCGCCGCCGTCGAGGGTGGGCGGGAAGAGGGTGTCGACGGGCACGTTGTGCCAGAGGCCGCGCGCATCGTCGAAGGCGCGTTCGGCGGCGGGCCGGTCGTCCGCCGCGCCGGTGAGCCAGCTTCCCGCCGCGGCGCCACCGGTCAGGCCGAGCCCGAGCACCACGCCGACGGCGACCGCGGCCACCCGCCCCGGCGTGCGCGCCGGCACGGGACGGAGCCGGACGGTGGTCTCGACGGCGAACTCCGGCGGTACGGATGGCGGAACGAATCCGGGCAGCGGGACCCCGGTCGGCCGGGGCGCCGGTCCGGCAGCCGCGCCCGGCCGCTGCCCCGCCTGCGCGTCGTCCGGCACGGCCCGCGGTCCGCCGACGGGCGCGGGCCGCGGTGGCGGACTGCCGTGCGGCGGCGCGGTGTGCCGCGTGGTGCCCGTCCCGGCGACGGCAGACCGTGACTCGGTCACGTCCGTCGCGGGCGCGTCGGTCCACGACGGGACACCGGCCGGCGCCGGAACGCGAGAGGCCGAGCGCGGCCCCTCCCCAGAAGGCACCGGATCCCGCGAAGGCCGCGGCGGAATCACCGGACGCCGACCCAAAAAGCCCCCCAACTCACCCACAGGAGCCCCCGGACGCACATCCACGGAAGACGACAGCGAAGCATCAGGCGAAGCCGGAACGCGAGAGGCCGAGCGCGGCCCCTCCCCAGAAGGCACCGGATCCCGCGAAGGCCGCGGCGGAATCACCGGACGCCGACCCAAGAAGCCCCCCGACTCACCCACAGGAGCCCCGGGGCGCGCGTCCGATGAAGACGACAGCGGGCCGCCGGGCGCAGCCGACACGCGTGGTACCCCGGGGCCGGACGGGCCGTGGGTGCGCGGCGGGTGGGACGGTGGCGGTGGTACGTCGGAGGGGAGGCGGGGACGGCGTGGGTCGGTGGTCATCCGTTCCCCCTGTCCGTCCGCGCGTCGTGACCCGCGCCACCATGGGATCGCCGTTCGACGGCAGGTGGACGGGCAACCGAATGGGCGTCACTTTACGGGCTGCCGCAGCGCCGGTGGGAACCGGACGCAAGGCCGGGGCGATCTGGCCCGGATCGTCCCCTACCTTGGGGTAATCCGCGTCTGGCAGGCTTCGGCCATGACCACCCGTGCTGCCGACCGAGCCCGGTACGACCGGGCCACCGCCCATCTCGACGCCCCGCTCGCCGTGGTCGATCTCGATGCGTTCGACGCCAACGCGGACGGTCTGGTCCGCCGGGCCGGCGGGAAACCGGTCCGGGTGGCCGCCAAGTCGGTGCGGTGCCGGGCCCTGCTGGAGCGGGTGCTGGCCCGCGGCGGGTTCTCCGGGATCATGTCCTTCACGCTGGCCGAGTCGCTGTGGCTCGCACGCGCGGGCTTCGACGACGTCCTGCTGGCGTACCCGTCGGCGGACCGCTCGGGGTTCGCGGAGCTGGCCGCCGACGCCAAACTGGCCGGTGCGGTCACGGTGATGGTGGACGACCCGGCGCAGCTGGATCTGATCGACGCGGCGCGGGCCGGCGGCGGCGAGGAGATCCGGGTGTGCGTGGAACTGGACACCTCGCTGCGGCTGCTGGGCGGCCGCATACGGGTGGGGGCGCGGCGGTCCCCGCTGCACTCCCCCGCCCAGGTGGCGGAGGTGGCCCGCTCCGTGGTGCGCCGGCCGGGATTCCGGCTGGTGGGGCTCATGGCCTACGAGGGGCATGTGGCCGGGGTGGGGGACGCGGTGCCCGGGCACCCCCTGCGCTCGCGGGCCGTCCGGCTGATGCAGGTGTCGGCTCGCCGGGAGCTGGCGGAGCGGCGGGCCGCGGTCGTCGGCGCGGTACGGGCCGTGGCGCCGGACCTGGAGTTCGTGAACGGCGGCGGTACGGGCAGCGTGCAGCACACGGCCGCGGAGGACGCGGTGACGGAGATCGCGGCGGGCTCGGGACTGTTCCAGCCGCGGCTGTTCGACAACTACACGTCGTTCAGCGGCCGTCCGGCGGCGCTGTTCGCGTTGCCGGTGGTCCGCCGGCCGGGCGTGGGCGTGGTGACGGTGCTGGGCGGCGGCTATCCCGCGTCGGGGGCCGTGGGCCCGGACCGGCTCCCGGTGCCCTGGCTGCCGGAGGGGCTGCGGTACGACCCGATGGAGGGTCCGGGCGAGGTTCAGACCCCGCTGCTGGGATCCGCGGCCGACGACCTGCTGATCGGCGACAAGGTGTGGTTCCGGCACGCGAAGGCCGGGGAGCTGTGCGAGCGCTTCGACAGCCTGCATCTGATCGAGGGTGACCGGGTGACGGCGAAGGTGCCCACCTACCGCGG
Source organism: Streptomyces sp. NPDC030222 (assembly GCF_055573115.1). Taxonomy (NCBI): domain Bacteria; kingdom Bacillati; phylum Actinomycetota; class Actinomycetes; order Kitasatosporales; family Streptomycetaceae; genus Streptomyces; species Streptomyces sp. NPDC030222. Next base: position 103,127 of record NZ_JBVICA010000010.1, on the reverse strand, counting down.
GGAGGGCCGGACGTTCCTCTGAGGGCCCGGCGCGCGCGGATGTCCCGGGGCGTGGCGTGCGGGGGCCGGTGCCGCTGTCGGCGGCCGCCGTCGCGTCCCCGCAGTGCCCCGGGCCAAGGTCACCGCGGGGCGGCCGGACGTCGCAAGGACGCCCGGCCGCCGGGGAGCCGGTCGGAGGACCCGGGTCTACAGCGGCGTGACGTACGCGCCGGAGATACCGCCGTCGACCAGGAAGTCGGTGGCGTTGACGAAGGACGAGTCGTCACTGGCGAGGAAGGCCACGGCCGCGGCGATCTCCTCGGCCTCGGCGAAGCGTCCCGCCGGGATGTGGACCAGCCGGCGCGCGGCCCGCTCAGGGTCCTTGGCGAACAGCTCCTGGAGGAGCGGGGTGTTGACCGGCCCCGGGCAGAGCGCGTTGACGCGGATGCCCTCCCGGGCGAACTGCACACCGAGCTCGCGGGACATGGCGAGGACGCCGCCCTTGGACGCGGTGTACGAGATCTGCGAGGTGGCGGCGCCCATGATGGCGACGAAGGACGCGGTGTTGATGATGGAGCCCTTGCCCTGGCGCCTCATGTAGGGGATGGCTGCCTTGCAGCAGAGGTAGACGGAGGTGAGGTTGACCTCCTGGACGCGCTTCCAGGCCTCCAGGCCGGTGGTGAGGATGGAGTCGTCGTCCGGCGGGGAGATCCCGGCGTTGTTGAAGGCGATGTCGACCGAGCCGTAGGTGTCGAACGCGGTCTTGAAGAGCGCCTCCACCTGCTCGGGGTCGGTGACGTCGACCTTCACGAAGGTCCCGCCGACCTCCTCGGCCGCGGTCTTGCCGGCCACCTCGTCGATGTCGGCGCAGACGACGTTCGCGCCCTCGGAGGCGAGACGGCGGGCGGTCGCGAGACCGATGCCGCTGCCGGCTCCGGTGATGACGGCGGTCCGGCCCTCCAGGCGGCGGCAGTTGCTGGTCTGGTCGGTCATGTGCTCAGGCCTCCGTGCTGATGAAGACGTTCTTGGTTTCGGTGAAAGCGGTGAGGGCGTCGGGCCCGAGTTCGCGGCCGAGTCCGGACTGCTTGTAGCCGCCGAACGGGGTCCAGTAGCGGACGCTGCTGTGGGAGTTGACGGAGAGGTTGCCGGCGGCGACGGACCGGGAGACGCGGATCGCCCGGCCGACGTCACGGGTCCAGATGGAGCCGGAGAGGCCGTACTCGGTGGCGTTGGCGAGCCGGATCGCGTCGGCCTCGTCGTCGAAGGGCAGCACGACGGCGACGGGTCCGAAGACCTCCTCGGCGGCGACCGGGGCGGCCGCGTCGACACCGGTGACGACGGTGGGCGGGAACCAGAAGCCGGGGCCTTCGGGGGCCTTGCCCCGGATGGTGGTGAGATCGTCGGTGACGTAGGACCGCACCCGGTCCAGCTGGACGCGGGAGATCAGCGGGCCCATCTGGGTCTCCTCGTCGGAGGGGTCGCCGACGACGACGGACTCGACGGCCGGGGCCAGCAGCTCCAGGAAACGGTCGTACACCGTCCGCTGGACGAGGATCCGGGTGCGGGCGCAGCAGTCCTGTCCGCCGTTGTCGAGGAAGGACATGGGGGCGGCGGCCGCGGCGGCCTCGATGTCGGCGTCGGCGAAGACGATGTTCGGGCTCTTGCCGCCGAGTTCCAGCGTCACCCGCTTCACCCGGTCCGCGCATTTGGCCATGATGCCCTTGCCGACCCGGGTCGACCCGGTGAACACGATCTTGGCGACGCCGGGGTGTTCGACGATGGCTTCGCCCGCGACCGTGCCTGCGCCCGGCAGCACCTGGAAGAGGTGCTCGGGCAGCCCGGCCTCCAGGGCGAGCTCGGCGAGCCGGAGCGCGGTGAGCGGTGTGGTCTCGGCGGGCTTGAGGAGGACCGCGTTGCCGGCGGCGAGTGCGGGGGCGGTGCCCCAGGCGGCGATCGGCATGGGGAAGTTCCAGGGCGCGATGATCCCGATGACGCCGAGCGGTTCGAGGATCGTGACGTCGAGGCCGCCGGGGACGGGGATCTGCCGGCCGCTGAGCCGCTCCACTCCCCCGGCCGAGAAGTCGAGCAGGTCGCGGACGTTGCCGGCTTCCCAGCGGGCGTTGCCGATGGTGTGCCCGGCCTCGCGCACCTCCAGGCGGGCGAGTTCCTCGATGTGGTCGTCGACGACGGCCGCGAAGCGGCGCAGGGCGCGGGCCCGGTCGGCGGGCGGCAGTGCCGCCCAGCCGGTCTGCGCAGCTGCCGCGCGGGCGACGGCGGCGTCGACGTCCGCAGTGGTGGCGCCGGGCACGGTGGCGACGACCTCCTCGGTCGCCGGGTTGAGCACCTGGAGCTCGTAGGGCTCGTTCGGGTGGGACAAGGAGGGCCTCACATGCGTTCGAAGGAGCGGAAGCGCTCCCAGTCGGTCACCGCGGCATCGAAGGCCTCGAGCTCGACGCGCGCCATGTTCTGGTAGTGCTGGACGACTTCGGCCCCGAAGGCGGCCTTGGCGATCGGGCTGCTGGCCCACAGGTCGGCGGCCTCGCGGAGGGTGGTCGGGACGTGCTCGTAGTCGCCGGTGTAGGCGTTGCCGGAACAGGCCTCGGGGAGTTCGAGCTCGTTCTCGATGCCGTACAGGCCCGCGGCGACGAGTCCGGCGACGGCGAGGTGCGGGTTGACGTCGCCGCCGGGAACGCGGTTCTCGAAGCGCATCGAGCGGCCGTGGCCGACCACGCGCAGCGCACAGGTGCGGTTGTCGTAGCCCCAGGCCACGGCGGTGGGGGCGAAGCTGCCGGGCTGGAAGCGCTTGTAGGAGTTGATGTTGGGCGCGTAGAGCAGCGAGAAGTCCCGCATCGCGGCGAGCTGTCCGGCGAGGAACTGCCGCATCGTCGGTGACATGCCGCCGGGTCCGTCGCCGGCCATGACGTTGGTGCCGTCGGCGTCCTGGAGCGAGAGGTGGATGTGGCAGGAGTTGCCCTCGCGCTCGTTGAACTTCGCCATGAAGGTGAGCGCCACGCCCTCCTGGGAGGCGATCTCCTTGGCGCCGGTCTTGTAGACGGCGTGCTGGTCGCAGGTGACCAGGGCCTCGTCGTAGCGGAAGGCGATCTCGTGCTGGCCGAGGTTGCACTCGCCCTTGGCCGACTCCACCGTCAGTCCGGCGGTGGCCATCTCGTTGCGGATGCGCCGCAGCAGTGGCTCGACGCGGCTGGTGCCGAGGACGGAGTAGTCGACGTTGTACTGGTTGGCCGGGGTCAGGTCGCGGTAGCCGCGGTCCCAGGCCTGCTCGTAGCTGTCCCTGAAGACGATGAACTCCAGCTCGGTGCCGACGTGCGCGGTCCAGCCGTGCTCGGCGAGCCGGGCGAGCTGGCGGCGCAGGATCTGGCGGGGCGCGGCGGCCACCGGCGTGCCGTCGTTCCAGGCCAGGTCGGCCAGGAGCAGGGCGGTGCCCTCGTTCCAGGGCACGCGGCGCAGGGTCGAGAGGTCGGGATGCATGGCGAAGTCGCCGTAGCCCCGTTCCCAGGACGACATGGCGTAGCCGTCCACGGTGTTCAGGTCCACGTCGACCGCGAGCAGGTAGTTGCAGCCCTCGGTGCCGTGCTTGAGGACCTCGTCGAGGAAGAACGTCGCGGCGAACCGCTTGCCCTGAAGTCGCCCTTGCATATCGGGGAAGGCGAGGACGACAGTGTCGATCTCACCGCTACGGACGAGGGCGTGCAGCTCCTCGATGCCGAGCGGGGCTGTGCGGTCTGCCACGGGGAAAGCCTCCTTCGGTCAGCCGGGAGCCCTAAGGTATGAGGGAGAACCATTGATTGGGAAGGGGGAACCGCAAGATGACCGAGGTTGACTCCGACGGACGCCTGACCCATGTGCTGCGGCCGGTGCGCGCGGGCAATGGCTTCGAGGAGGCGTTGGAGCAGATCCTGCAGGTCGTGCGGCTGGGCCTGGTGCCGGGCGGCGAGCGGCTGCCGGCCGAGCGGGAACTGGCCGACCGGCTCGGCATCAGCCGGGTGACCCTGCGCGAGGTGCTGAAGGTCCTCCAGGACCAGGGCCTGGTCGAGTCGCGGCGCGGGCGGTACGGAGGAACGTTCGTGCTGCAGCGCCCCGAGGCACCGGCGGGCGGGGCCGAGGAGGAGCTGCGCCGCCGCCTCGCCGGGGTGGACGTGGAGGACGTCCTGCGGTTCCGGGAGGTGCTGGAGGTGGGGGCCGCCGGACTGTGCGCGGCGCACGGCCTGACCGACGAGCAGGCCGAGCGGCTGCGGGCGGCACTGGCCGCCACGCACGACGCGCCGCTGGCGGACTACCGGCGGCTGGACACGCTGCTGCACCTGACCATCGCCGAGCTGTCCGGCTCCCCGACGCTCACCGCGCAGTACGCGGCCAACCGGGCGACGGTCAACGAACTCCTGGACTGCATCCCGCTGCTGGTGCGGAACCTGGAGCACTCGCAGCGGCAGCACACCGCGCTGGTAGAGGCGGTGCTGGACGGGGACGCGGACGGGGCTCGGGAGATGATGCGCGAGCACTGCGCGGGTACGGCGGCACTGCTGCGGGGGTTCCTGATGTGAGCGCCGGTTAACCACGCCGTTACGCACAGGTCTTGATTTCCGGGCTCGACGCGGCAAAGGTATGGCTCCATTCCATTGAGCCCCCTCACTCCGGGAGCCGCGCCATGAGTCTGGAAAGCGCAGAGCACACCACCACCCCACCGTCGACCACGGAATCCGACTACCTGGAACGGCGGACCCTGCGCCGCGGCAGCGCCGGCTGGCTGCTGCTCACCGGGCTCGGCGTCGCCTATGTCGTGTCGGGCGACTTCTCCGGCTGGAACTTCGGCCTCGCCGAGGGCGGCTTCGGCGGGCTCGCCGTCGCCATGGTCCTCATGGGGCTGATGTACGCCTGCATGGTCTTCTCGCTCGCCGAGCTGTCGTCCGTCCTGCCGACCGCGGGCGGCGGCTACGGCTTCGCGCGCCGGGCGCTCGGCACCTGGGGCGGCTTCCTGACCGGAACGGCGATCCTGATCGAGTACGTCCTCGCCCCCGCGGCCATCGCCATCTTCATCGGCGACTACGTCGAGTCGCTCGGGCTCTTCGGCCTGACCTCGGGCTGGCCGGTCTACCTCGCCTGCTTCGTGATCTTCATCGGGATCCATCTGTGGGGCGTCGGCGAGGCACTGCGGTTCAGCTTCGTGGTGACGGGCATCGCCGTGGCGGCACTGCTGATCTTCGCTGTGGGGGCGTTCACCGACTTCGACGCCGCCCGGCTCAACGACATCCCGGTGTCCGAGGGCGCCTTCGGGGCGAACTCCTGGCTGCCGTTCGGCATCCTCGGCATCTGGGCCGCGTTCCCCTTCGGCATGTGGTTCTTCCTGGGCGTCGAGGGCGTACCGCTGGCCGCCGAGGAGACCAAGGACCCCGCCCGTACGCTGCCCCGGGCCATGGCCATATCCATGGGCATCCTGGTGGTGCTCGCCCTGCTGACGTTCTTCGCCTCGGCCGGTGCCCGCGGCTCCGCCGCCATCCAGGAAGCGGGGAATCCGCTGGTCACCGCGCTGCAGGGGGACGGCGACCCGACACCGCTGAGCCGGTTCGTGAACTACGCGGGACTGGCCGGACTGGTGGCGTCGTTCTTCTCGCTGATCTACGCCGGGTCCCGGCAGCTGTTCGCGCTCTCCCGGGCCGGCTACCTGCCCCGCTTCCTGTCGCTGACCAGCCGCCGCAAGGCCCCCTGGCTGGGCCTGGTGGTGCCGGGCACCATCGGCTTCGCACTGGCGGCGGGCACGGGTGACGGCGCGCGGATGCTCAACGTCGCCGTCTTCGGCGCGACCATCTCCTACGCCCTGATGTCGCTGTCGCACATCGTGCTGCGGCGCCGCGAGCCGGACCTCGAACGGCCGTACCGCACCCCGGGCGGCGTCGTGACCTCGGCGGTGGCCTTCGTCCTCGCCCTGTCCGCTCTCGTGGCGACGTTCCTGGTGGACAAGGATGCGGCGTTCATCGCCCTGGGCGTCTACGTCGTCGCCCTCGCCTACTTCGCCTTCTACAGCCGGCACCGGCTCGTCGCGTCCGCTCCCGAGGAGGAGTTCGCGGCACTGGCGGCGGCCGAGGCCGAACTCGAACGCAACTGATTCCCGTACGGGACGGAACGGAGACCTCGTGACCATGCCGCTCATCGGCCTCAGCACCTACTGGGAGACGTCCGCGCGGTGGAGCGTGTGGGACCTGCCCGCCGCGCTGCTGCCCGCCGGGTACCCCCGGCTGGTCCAGGCGTCGGGCGGCCTGGCCGCGATGGTCCCGCCCGACGACCCGGACCGGGCCGCGGCCGTGGTCGCCCGGCTCGACGCCCTGGTGATCGCGGGCGGTGCGGACGTGGACCCCGCGCGCTACGGAGCCGGACGCGACCCGCGGACGGGACCGCCCGCACCGGAACGGGACGCCTGGGAACTCGCCCTGATCGACGCGGCGCTGGCGTCCGGCACCCCGTTGCTCGGCATCTGCCGCGGCATGCAGCTGCTGAACGTCGCCCTCGGCGGCACGCTCGTCCAGCACCTGGACGGTCACACCGACGGTGTCGGCGTCCTCGGCCGCCACGCGGTGAAACCGGTGCCCGGCACGCTCTACGCCTCCGTCGTGCCGGAGGAGTCGTCCGTGCCGACGTACCACCACCAGGCCGTCGACCGCCTGGGCGAGGGTCTGGTCGCCTCCGCCCACGCCTCGGACGACGGCACCGTGGAGGCCGTCGAACTGCCCGGCGGGCCATGGGTGCTGGGCGTCCAGTGGCACCCGGAGATGGGCGAGGACATCCGGGTCATGTCGGCCCTGGTGCGGGCGGCGGAATAGGCCCCGGCCCGAACGCTGCCTCCGGCCCCGTCCTTCCCAGGTCGTCACGGGGCGGCCCTGGGAAGGACGGGGCCGGAGGCGTTCGCGATCGAGGGCGGAGCCTCCACGGCCGAGGTCCCGGTGACCGGTGACCGGTGACCCTGGGGCGTTGCCCGGGCAATACCCGGGGCTTCCTAGGGTTTCCGGCGGGTGAGCGACAGCAGGTCCCGGGCCGGCCCGGCGGGGCGGCGGGCCGGGCGCCAGATCGCCCGCAGATCGCGGTGCAGGTACACACCGTCGACCGGCACCCGGACCAGGCGGCGCGCGGCCAGTTCCTCGCCGACCGCGAGTTCACTGAGGACGCAGGGGCCCGCGCCGCTGACCGCCGCGGCCTTGACGGCGGTGGTGGAGGCGAGTTCCAGCAGCGGGTCGGCCAGACCGCCGTACGAGGCGAGGGCCGCGTCCAGCACCTGGCGGGTGCCGGAGCCGCGCTCGCGCAGGATCAGTGGGGCGGCGGCGAGTTCGGCCGGCGGCAGCGGTTTCCGGCGCCGCGCCCAGGGGTGCCCCGGGGCGACGGCGACGACCAGGCGGTCGTGGCCGACGACCGCGCCGGTCAGCCCGGCCGGCACGGACAGGCCCTCCACGAAACCCAGGTCGGCCTCGTCGGCCAGGAGCCGCTCGGCGACCGCCGCCGAGTTCCCGGCGAGCAGCGAGACGGCCGTCCCGGGACGATCGCCGCGGAGTGCGATCAGCCAGCCGGGCAGCAGGTATTCCGCGATCGTCATGCTCGCGGCCACCCGGAGCCTCGAGTCGCGCCGCGCGCGCAGGGCCTGCGCTCCCACGTCGAACGCCTCGGCGGCCTCGACGATGCGCCGGGCCCAGTCGGTGACCAGCGCGCCCTCGTCCGTCAGCCGGGACCCGCGCGGGGAACGGTCGACCAAGGCCACACCGAGCATCCGCTCCATCGAGCGGATCCTGCTGCTCGCGGCAGGCTGCGTGATGCCCAGGTCCCGGGCGGCCCGCCCGAGACTGCCGTGGCGGGCCACGGCCAGCAGCAGTTCCAGCGCGCCCAGGTCCGGCACACGGTGAGCCACGGGCTCCCGCCCCTCCCCGACAGTCATAAGGTCAGTTTATGACCTCATAGAAAAAACGCCCCTGGTCGGAGCCGGGCATCCACAGGACAGTGGGGCCATGGCGATCACCCTCGCTCGACAGTCCACACATCCCGGCCCACCCCGCTGGGACACCGTCCGTCACTTCGGACCGAACTGGTACGCCACCGTCATGGGCACCGCGATCGTGGCCACCGCGGGCGCCGCCGTCGGCGTACCGGGCACCGCGATTCCCTGGGCCCTGTCCGTCCTGCTGCTGGCCGTCGTGCTGACGGTGCGCGCCGCACACTGGCTCCACGACCCCGACCAGGGCCGGGCCGACCTCCTCGACCCCGCGGTCGCCCCCTTCCAGGGCTGCGCGTCGATGGCCCTGCTCGCGGTCGGCGCCGCCACCCTCGTCGTCGGCAAGGACGTGATCGGCGAACCCGCCGCGGTCGTCGTGGACACGGTGCTGTTCTCCTGGGGCACGCTCCTCGGCCTCGCCGTCGCGGTGGGCGTGCCGTACCTGATGGTGGTGCGCCACCGCATCGAGCCCGGCCAGGCCTCCCCGGTGTGGCTGCTCCCGGTGGTCGCGCCCATGGTGTCGGCAGCGGTCGGTCCGCTCCTCGTCCCGCACCTCCCGGCCGGGCAGGCCCGCGAGGCGATGGTCCTGGCCTGCTACGCGATGTTCGGGCTGAGCCTGCTCGCGACCCTGCTGATGCTGCCCCTGGTCTTCGGCCGACTGGTGCACGGCGGCCCCCTGCCGCTCGCCCTCACTCCCGCCCTGTTCCTCGTCCTGGGGCCGCTCGGCCAGTCCACGACCGCCGTCAGCCAGCTGGCCGTCGTGGCCCCCGGAGCGGTCCCCCACGGCTACGCCGGGGCGCTCGGCGCGTTCGCGGTGGTCTACGGGGTGCCCGTGATGGGCTTCGCGCTGATGTGGCTGGCGCTCGCGGCCGCGATGGTGCTGCGCGCGGCCCGCCGGGGAATGCCGTTCGCCATGACCTGGTGGGCCTTCACCTTCCCGGTGGGCACCTGTGTGACCGGCGCGGCGGGCCTCGCACGCCACACCGGCCTGCACGCCTTCGACTGGCTGGCCGGTCTGCTCTTCGGCCTCCTGCTGGCCGCGTGGGCGACGGCGGGTGCCCGGACCCTCCACGGCGTCCTGAGCGGCGCCCTGCCGGCCCGCCCGGCGCCACAGGCCTCACCCGTCCGTGGCTGAGGGCGTCCCGCCCGGCGGCATCACCCTCCGGGGCCGTCCCGCCGCTCCCTCGCTCCCGTGGTGCGGCGGTGCAGGCGGACGCCGCGTTCGCCGGATCAGCCGCCCGCCAACCCACCGGTACGCCGACACGGCGGTGCGGCGGTGCGGCGGACTCCGCGAACGCCGGATCAGCCGCCTGCCGCCCGTAGGGACGCGGTGAGGACGGCGGGCGCCTCCGCCAGGGAGGGGCCGTACCAGGTGAGGTGGCGGCCGCTGACGAGGGCCGCGGGAAGGCCCGGGAAGGCCTCGGGTCCGTCGGACGCGGTGAACCGGTAGGGCTCGTCGGGGAGGACGACGAGTTCGGCGCCGACGGAGTTCAGTTCGTCGAGGGCGATGCGCGGATAGCGCTCGGCGTGGTCCGCGTAGGCGTGGCGGACGCCGAGACGGGCGAGCAGGTCGCCGGCGAAGGTGTCCCTCCCGAGGACCATCCACGGGCGGCGCCAGACCGGCACGACCGCGCGCCGCGGCTCGTCGGGGGCGACGGCCGCCCACGCCGTCTCCGCGTCGTCGAGCCAGCGCGGCCGGGACGCCCCGCACGCGGTGAGGACCCGTTCGAGTTCCGTGAAGGCCTGCGGCAACGTGCGCACCTCGGTGACCAGGACGTCGAGGCCGGCGGTGCGCAGTGCAGCGACGTCGGGTTCCCGGTTCTCCTCCTCGTTCGCCAGGACGAGATCGGGGCGGAGCCGGACGATCGTGTCCACGTCCGGGTTCTTGGTGCCCCTGACACGGATCACATCGAGGTCCACAGGGTGGCTGCACCAGTCGGTGGCCCCGATGAGGACGCCGGGCGCGCCGGCGGCGACGGCCTCGGTCAGCGAGGGCACGAGGGAGACGACACGCATCGGGCCGGGATCAGCCTTCCTCGATGTCGACGTGGTCGGCGACGGCGACGACGAGGATGCGGGTGCCGGGCTGCGTGGCACGCCACCGGTGCCGGACGCCGCCCGAGAGGTGGAGGGCGTCGCCGCGCTCCAGCCGGTGGGCGCTCCCCTCGGCCTCCACCTCGACCGCCCCGTCGGCGACGTAGAGCAGCTCGTCGTTGCGGTGGGTGTACTCCCGTCCGGTGTCGTGCTCGCCGGTGAACTCCAGGGCGTGCAGCTGGTGCCGGCCGCGCACCAGGCGCCGTACCGCGGGGTGCCGCGCGGTGCCGGACGGCTCGCCGGCGCCGGCCCGGACGACGTCCACGGTGCGGGAGGCGTCGGCGGCCGCCCGCAGCTGGCCGGCCGTGGTCTCCAGGGCCTCGGCAATGCGGTGGAGCGAGCGCGTGCTGGGGCGCGCCCTGTCGTTCTCGACCTGGCTGAGGAAAGGCACGGACAGGCCGCTGCGTTCGGCCACCGCGGCCAGCGTCAGATCCAGGACCCGACGCCGTCGCCGCACGGCGACGCCGACCCTCAGGGTCTCCTTGAGCTCCTTGTCGTCCATCACCGGCTCCCTCCCGCCCTCACACTGCACCTTACGCAGATCGGCCGCACCTCACGACGTGGACGAGGACGACCACGGGGCCGTCCTCGTCCACGCCGCGGGGCGGGGCCCGTGAAGGGCCGTTCCCGTGGGGGGATCTATGGGGATCCGAGGGGACCCATGGGAATCCGGGGATCCGGAAGATCCCGGATCTATGCCGGAGCCATGCGCTCCGCGAGGCCCGGGTTCTCGTCGAGCCAGGCACGGACGGCTTCCTGCTCCTTGCCCTTGCCGGTCTGCTGGATCCTGGCCTCGAGTCCGGTGAGCTGCTCCTCGGTCATCCGGAAGCCCTTGAGCCACTTCGCGGCCTCGGGATGGTCGGCGGCGAAACCCTTGCGGGTGAGGGTGTGCACTCCGTCGCCCTTCCCCCAGGTGCCCTTCGGGTCCTCGAGCTTCTTCAGGTCGTAGGTGCTGTACGCCCAGTGCGGCGACCAGAGGGTGACGACGACCGGCTCCTTCTTGTCGTACGCGCGTTTCAGCTCGGCGAGCATGCCGGGGGTGGACCCGTCCACGACGCGGTACTCGCCCTCCAGGCCGTAGGCGCCGAGGACCTTGTCCTTGAGCAGGCCCATCATTCCGGCGCTGGGCTCGATGCCGACGATCCTGCCCTTGAACGTACTGCCCTTCCCCTTGAGATCGTCGAGGGAGTCCACGTCCTTCATGTAGGAGGGGACGCTCAGTTCCAGCGAGGTGGAGCCGTACCAGGCGCCCATGTCCTCCAGCCGGTTGCGGTACTTGGCCCAGTATGAGGCGTGGGTGACGGGGAGCCAGGCGTCGGTCTGGAAGTCGATCTGTCCGCCCGCCATGCCGGTGTAGAGCGCACCGGCCTCGTACTGCTTCACGTCGACCCGGTACCCGCGGCGCTCCAGGAGTTCCTTCCAGAGGAAGGTGGAGGCCACGCCCTCGTCCCAGGGGATGTACCCGATGGTGATCTTCTCGCCCTTGCCGGTGTCCGGCCGGCCTCCGGCGGCACCGGGTGCCGCGTTGCCGGACATTCCGGTGACGCCGGCCACCAGTGCGAGGGCGACCACGCCGGCGACCGCGAAGCCCGGCCGGGGGCGGTGCTGCCAGAGCCTGCGCACCCCGGTGAGCGCCTCGGCCTTGGCCAGTGCGCGCCGGCCGAGCGGGGAGACCTGCCGGCCGAGGGCACCGGTCATCCGGTCGAGGTACATGGCGAGGATGACGATGGAGATGCCGGCCTCGAAGCCGAGACCGATGTCGACGTTGCCGATCGCGTTGTAGACCGCGCCGCCGAGGCCGCCGCCGCCGACCATGCCGGCGATGACCACCATGGACAGACCGAGCATGATCACCTGGTTGACGCCCGCCATCAGGGTGGGCAGGGCGAGCGGCAGCTGGACGCGCAGCAGGATGTCGCGCGGCCTCGTCCCGAACGCCTCGGCCGCTTCGACGAGTTCGGAGTCGACCTGACGGATGCCCAGTTCAGTCATCCGTACGCCCGGGGGCAGGGCGAAGACGATCGTGGCGATGATGCCCGGCACCACGCCGACGCCGAAGAAGATGATGCCGGGGATGAGGTAGACCATCGCCGGCATGGTCTGCATGAAGTCCAGGACCGGCCGGATCACCGCGCTGACCGTCCGGGAGCGCGAGGACCAGACGCCGAGGGGGACGGCGAGGGCCAGGGTGACCAGGGTCGCGACCAGGACCAGCGAGAGCGTGGCCATGGCCTCGTCCCACAGTTCCACCGAGTCGACGAGCGCGAAGCCGGCGAACGCGAGGGCTCCGGCGAGCAGTCCGCGCAGCCACCAGGCGACGACGGCGAGGACGCCGGCGAACAGCAGCGGATGGGGGGCGGTCAGCGCCGCCTCCACACCGTCGTACAGGCCGGTGACGAGCGTGCTCATCGCGTCGAACAGCCAGGACAGGTGGCGCTGGAGGACGTCGACCCCGGTGTCGACCCAGCTTCCGAGCGGGATCCTAGGCACGGTTCACCTCCGCGCACTCGGTGGCAGGTTCCGGCTCGTCGCCGAGGAACGCGACGAGCCGGTCACGGGAGACGACACCGACGACCTCGCCGGCGGTGTCCTTGACCGCGACCGGGTGGGGTACCCGGGCGCTGACGCCGCACAGGTCGGCGATCGTGGTGTCCGGGGTGACGGTCTCGCACCCGCAGTCGTCCGCGCCCGGTCGGTGCGGGTCGGTCATCACGGTGGCGGCGGTGAGGACCCGGGAGCGGTCCACGTCCTTGACGAAGGACGCGACGTAGGCACCCTCGGGGCGGATGAGGATGTCCTCGGCGGTGCCCGACCGGACGATCCGCCCGTCACGCATGACGGCGATCCGGTCGCCCAGCCGCATGGCCTCGTTGAGGTCGTGGGTGATGAAGACGATGGTCTTCTTCAGAGTCTTCTGGAGTTCCAGGAGCTGGTCCTGCATATCGCGGCGGATCAGCGGGTCGAGGGCGCTGAAGGACTCGTCCATCAGCAGCAGGTCGGCGTCGGTGGCCAGGGCGCGGGCGAGGCCCACCCGCTGCTGCATGCCTCCGGACAGCTCGTCCGGCCATGCCTTCTCCCACCCTTCGAGGCCGGCCAGGGCCAGGGCCTCGGCGGCGCGCTGCTCGCGCCGGGCACGCGGCACTCCCTGCACCTCCAGGCCGTATGCGGCGTTGTCGAGGACGCTGCGGTGCGGGAAGAGCGCGAAGTGCTGGAAGACCATGCTGATCCGGGTGGCGCGGACGGTGCGCAGCTCCCCGGCGTCGAGACCGGTCAGGTCGCGGCCGTCGAAGAGGACCTGCCCGGACGTCGGCTCCAGCAGGCCGTTGAGCATGCGCAGCAGCGTCGACTTCCCGGAGCCGGAGAGTCCCATGACGACGAAGATCTCGCCGGGCTCGACGGTGAAGGATGCGTCGATCACGGCCGCGGTGGTTCCCTCGGCCCGTAGTTCGTCGCGGTTCGCACCGGCCCTCAGTCTGCGCACCGCGTCGTCGGGTCGTCTGCCGAACACCTTGAACAGATGGTCGGCCTGCAGCCTGGACACATACACCTCTCGGGTCGAACGGAATACGGCCTGCGCTCACCCCCTGTCAGGGCATGCCGTGGAGCGGGGCGGATCCGGTCCGCGGCGACCTCGTACGGAGCCCGTTCACGGAACGTGCTCCCGGGTCCGCTCCGGGCGCGCGCCTGCCCTGGGGGTCCACGGGCAAACGCAGGAGTGATCCACCTCACTCGGGCGGGTGGCCGTGCCGCCGGGGTGCGGCATGATCGGGGTGTGACGCGACGCCTGATGCTCCTCGATACTGCTTCCCTCTACTTCCGCGCATACTTCGGCGTCCCCGACTCCGTGCGGGCCCCCGACGGGACGTCGGTGAACGCCGTGCGCGGGCTGCTGGACTTCGTTGCCCGGCTGGTCCAGGACCACCACCCCGACGATCTGGTGGCCTGCATGGACGCGGACTGGCGGCCGCAGTGGCGGGTGGACCTGATTCCGACGTACAAGGCGCACCGGGTCGCGGTGGAGACGGCCTCCGGCCCGGACGTGGAGGAGGTCCCCGACACTCTGTCGCCGCAGGTCCCGATCATCGAGGCGGTGCTGGACGCACTGGGCATCGCCCGGGTCGGTGTCGCGGGGTACGAGGCGGACGACGTGATCGGTACGCTCGCCCGCCGCGCGGACGGGCCGGTGGACATCGTCACCGGCGACCGTGATCTGTACCAGCTCGTCGACGACGCCCGTGGGGTGCGGGTGCTGTACCCGCTGAAGGGCGTCGGGACGCTCCAGGTCACGGACGAGGCCCTGCTGCGCGAGAAGTACGGGGTGGACGGGCCCGGGTACGCCGATCTGGCGCTGCTGCGCGGCGACCCGAGCGACGGGCTGCCCGGGGTGCCGGGGGTCGGCGAGAAGACCGCGGCGAAGCTGCTCGCCGCGCACGGCGATCTGGCCGGGATCATGGCGGCCGTCGCCGATCCGCGGTCCGGGCTCACGCGCGCGCAGCGCAAGCGCCTGGACGAGGCGCGCGACTACGTGGCGGTCGCGGCGAAGGTGGTGCGGGTCGCGGCGGACGTGCCGCTGCCCGCGTTCGACCCGGCGCTGCCGTCCGTGCCCCGTGATCCGGAGGTGCTGGAGGCACTGGTCGCCCGGTGGGGCATCGGTGGTGCGGTGACGCGTCTGCTCGCGGTCCTCCGACCCTAGTGTTAGCTTAGGCAAGCCTAAGTATCGACCGACCATCAGGGGGAAGCACCATGGCTCGAGCCCACGGAGCGCGGGTGATGCGCACCGAGCGCATCACGCCGCACATGATCCGTCTCGTCCTGGGCGGTGAGGGGCTCGCCTCGTTCCACGTGGGCGAGCACACCGACCACTACGTCAAGCTGCTGTTCCCGGCCGAGGGCGTCTCGTACCCGGAGCCGTTCGACCTCGACCGGGTGCGCGCCGAGTTCCCCCGCGAGCAGTGGCCGAGCCAGCGTACCTACACGGTGCGTTCCTGGGACCCGGCCCACCGTGAGCTGACCATCGACTTCGTCGTCCACGGCGACGAGGGGCTGGCCGGGCCGTGGGCGGCCCGCGCAGTGCCCGGCGACACCATCCATCTCGTGGGTCCGGGCGGCGGTTACGCACCCGACCCGGCGGCCGACTGGCATCTGCTCGTCGGCGACGAGAGCGCGCTGCCGGCCATCGCGGCCGCCATGGAGGCCATGCCGTCCGGCGCCGACGTCCGCGCGTTCGTCGAGGTCGCCGACCCGGAGGAGGAGCAGAAGGTCGTCTCCCCCGACGGGGTCGAGGTCACCTGGCTCCACCGCGGCGACCGCCCGGTCGGCGAAGCACTGGTCGAGGCCGTGACCTCCCTGGAGTTCCCTCCCGGCGACGTCCACGCCTTCGTCCACGGCGAGGCCGCCGCGGTGAAGGAACTGCGCCGGCATCTGCGCCTCGACCGCGGCGTCCCGCGGGAACGCCTCTCGATCTCCGGCTACTGGCGCCTCGGCCAGACCGACGAGGCGTGGCGTGCGGTGAAGCGCGACTGGAACGAGCGCATCGAGCACGAACAGGAGACCGCCCCGGAAGTCTCGCAGGCCCCGGCGCAGGCCCGGACGGCGTAGCCCGGACCGCGCAGTCCGCACGGCCGCCGGCCGCGGCGCACGCCCGGATCGACCGCCCCCGTACCGACCCGCGGCGTGCGTCGTCGGCGGTCCTCGCGGGCGGGGCGCCCCCGGCGGTCCCCGCAGGCATAGCATCGAAGAGGTCGAAGAGGACGTCCGTGACCGGTGAGAGGCAGGGCTGCCGAGGTGACGACGACCGCCACGGGAACCGTCACGTTCCACGGATACCGCACCGCCTACCGGGTCGTGGGCGAGCTGCCGGTGGCGCCCCACGGCAAGCTCCCCCTGCTCGTCCTTCACGGCGGTCCCGGGATGCCGCACGACTATCTGGAGGACCTCGCCGCGCTCGCGGACGGCGGGCGGGCGGTCGTCTTCTACGACCAGTTGGGCTGCGGGGCCTCCGACCACCCGGTCGACGACCCGCTGCTGTGGCGCATGGGGACGTTCGTCGACGAGGTCGCCACCGTGCGGGACGCCCTCGGGCTGGAGCGGATCCACCTGCTCGGCCACTCCTGGGGCGGCTGGCTGGCCCTGGAGTACGCCCTGGGACAGCCCCCGGGCGTGGTCTCCCTCGTCCTGGCCAGTACGTGCAGCAGCCTCCCCGCCATGGGCGCCGAGACCCGGCGGCTCAAGGAGACGCTGCCCGCCGACGTCGTGGCGGCCATCGACCGGCACGAGGCCGAGGGGACGACGGAGGACCCGGCGTACGTGGAGGCGACGCTCGCGTACGTCGAGCGGTGGATCTGCCGGCTCGCGCCATGGCCGGACCACGTCATGCGGTCCTTCACCGGGATGAGCGAGGACGTCTACGGCACCATGCAGGGCACGGAGTGGAACGTGACGGGCAACCTCAGGGACTGGGACGTCACCGGCCGCCTCGGCGAGCTCGCGCTCCCCGTCCTGGTCACCTCGGGGCGCTACGACGAGATGACCCCCGCCTTGGTCGAGCCGCTGGCCGCCGGGATCCGGGGCGCGGAGTGGGTGGTGTTCGAGGACAGTGCCCACCTGGCGATGGCGGAGGAACCGGAGCGCTACCGGCAGGTCGTGGAGTCGTTCCTCGACCGGGTGGAGGCCGGCGTCTGAGCCCCCGGTGCCGGGCGGCAGGGGTCCGGCCGTGATCCGCCGGACAGCCGGCCCCACCAGGCTGGCCGGATGATCTCGCACGGGGGACGTTCCGGCCAGGGGCAGCCGGACGGCACCGTGCCGCCGATGACTACGGGCGTACGACGATGTTGCCGATCTTGCGGCCGCTGTCGACCCGATGATGTGCTTCAGCGATGTCGCGGAGATCGTAGATCTGGTCGATCACGACGGTGATCGCGCCATCTGCAACCAGTCGCAAGAGGAACTCGAAGTTCTCGACGCGTTCGGGTGCGGGCCCCGCGACGACGTTGCCACGGGCACGGACAGTGTCGCCCAGGTCCGCGACTGCCAGCAGCAACACCCCTTTGGGGCTCAGCAGGCGCCGGCCTGACGCGATCGAAAGGTTGCCGACCACGTCCAGCACCACGTCGAACCGGTCGGTGATGCCGGCCAGGTCGTCCCGGGTGTAGTCGATGACCCGCGCCGCTCCCAGGTCGGCCACCAGGCCGGCGTTCGCCGTGCTGGTCACACCGGTGACGGTCGCGCCGAGGTGCTTCGCCAACTGAACGGCATTCGTGCCGATCGCGCCTGACGCGCCGTTGATGCACACCGACATGCCGGGGCCCACCGACGCCTTGTCCCGCAGGAAGAACAGCGCTGTCGAGCCTCCGAACAGCACCCCTGCCGCATCCTCGTGGCTCACCGCGGACGGCTTCCGCGCGAGCTTCTTCGCCGGCACCACGACGTACTCGGCATGTGCGCCCAGTTTCAGCCCGGTCATGCCGCACACCTCGTCACCCGGCGCCATGTCACGGACGCTCGCGCCGACGGCCACGACCTCCCCGGAGAACGAACTGCCCAGGACCGTCCGCCGAGGGCGGAAGACACCGAACACCAGCCGTGCGAACAACCCGAAACCCGCGGGGAACCGGGCCCCGCGGATACGCGAGTCGGCCGAGGTGACCGCCACCGCCTTGACGCGCACCAGCACCTCGCCGCCACGTGGCGCGGACCGTGGAACCTCGCCGATGCGTACGACGTCGGGCGCGCCGTACCGGTCGACGACTGCTGCCTTCATACAGCCTCCTTACAAGTGTAAGTCTGCGCTTCAGGTTAACCTTACGGGCGTAAGGCAGCAAGACTGATTCGAGAGGTTCCGTCATGCCCCGGCGTACTGCACTCAGCCGCGACCGCATCATCGACGCCGCGGTACAGGTCGCCGACCGCGGCGGCCTCGACCGAGTGAGCATGCGCAACGTCGGCAAGGAACTCGGCGTCGAGGCGATGTCGCTCTACCATCACCTCTCCGGCAAGGACGCATTGCTGGACGCCCTGGCGAACTGGATCTTCACCCGGATCGAGCTGCCCGAACCCCGGCAACCGTGGCGACAGGCCATGGCCGACCGCGCGGCGTCGGCCCGCGCCGCCCTGTCGCAACACCCATGGGCTCTTGGCCTCATCGAGTCGCGCCGCTCCCCGGGCCCGGCCCTGCTCCGACACCACGACACCGTGCTCGGCTGCCTGCGCCACAACGGTTTCCCGATGACGCTGGCGTCACACGCCTTCTCCGCGATCGACGCCTACGTCTACGGCTTCGTGCTGACCGAGCTCAACCTGCCCTTCGACACCGACGCCGGAGTCGAAGAATTCGTCGGCGAGATCCAGGACCAGCTCTCCCCCGATGCCTACCCGCACCTGGCCGAGCTGATCACCGAGCACGTCATGCATCGGGGCTACTCCTACGCCGACGAGTTCGAGTACGGTCTCGACCTCATCCTCGACAGCCTCGAATCACGCCTGGCAAACCGGTGAGGAGCGTCCGACACTCCGGTCGGGGCTCCGACGAGCAGCCTGGGAGAGCGACGAGGCGGTTGAGGCGCGCAGTGTTCGCCAGAGGTGCCATCCCGACTGGTTCCGGAGCCTTCCTGACCGGTTCCGTGGCCTTCCTGACTGATGACAAAGGTGGCGCCTACAAGCGATAGTGACGGCTGTCATGAGCAATCAGCCACTGCCGCTGGACGGCATCACGGTCGTCGCCGTCGAACAGGCCGTCTCCGCGCCGTTCGCCACCCGCCAGCTCGCCGATCTGGGCGCCCGCGTCATCAAGGTCGAACGGACCGACGGGGGCGACTTCGCGCGCGGCTACGACACCGCGGCACGCGGTCTCGCCTCGCACTTCGTCTGGGCGAACCGCGGCAAGGAGTCGCTCGCGGTGGACCTCAAGGACCCGCGGGGCCTTGCGATCGTGCGTCGGCTCGTCGAGGACGCCGACGTGTTCGTGCAGAACCTGGCGCAGGGCGCCGCCACCCGGCTGGGGCTGGACTCCTCCACGCTCTGCGCAGCCCACCCTCGGCTGATCGCCGTGGACATCTCGGGGTACGGGTCCGACGGCCCCTACGCCCACAAACGGGCGTACGACATGCTCGTCCAGTGCGAGGCGGGTCTGGTGTCGGTCACCGGCTCACCGGACCAGCCGGCGAAGGCCGGCATTCCGGCGGCCGACATCGCGGCCGCCATGTACGCCTTCTCCGGGGTGCTGGCGGCCCTGCTGAGGAGGAGTACGACCGGCAGGGGCGGGCCCGTGGAGATCTCCATGCTGGAGGCGCTCGCCGAGTGGATGGGGCATCCGCTGCATCTCGTGATGCACGGGGACTCCGGGGCGGGCGAGGACCCCGCTGCGAACGCTGCGGCCCCGTCGGACGGGGCGGCCGACCGGGAGAGCGGCCCGGCGCGTACCGGGGTCGCGCACGCGGTGATCGCACCGTACGACGCCTACGCGACGGCGGACGGCGGCCAGGTGCTGCTGTCGGTGCAGAACGACCGTGAGTGGCGGCGGCTCACCGAGCAGGTGCTCGACCGCCCCGACCTGGCCTACGACCCCGCCTTCGCCACCAACACGGCCAGGACCACCCACTGCGACAGGACGGACGCGGTGGTGGGCGACGCGATGGCGAAACTCGGCTCGGACGAGGCGATCGCGCGGCTGGAGGCCGCCGGGATCGCCTGCGCCCGGCTCAACACGGTCGCGGACGTGGCCGCGCACCCGCAGCTGGCGGCCCGTGACCGCTGGCGGAAGGTGGAGTCACCCGTGGGACCGCTGCGCGCCATGCTGCCGCCGATCACACTGCCGGGGGGCGCGGCAGCGCGGATGGGAGCGATCCCCGCGCTCGGGGAGCACACCGATGCGCTGCTGCGGGAACTGGGGATGACAGCCGAGCGGATTGCCGTGCTGCGACGGAACGGTGTGGTCGCCTGAGCCCGTTCGCCCGAGTGGTCCCTGCGGTCGTTCCGCGCGCGGGACGCACCGTTCGACGGACCTCGGAGTCGACGGACCTCGGCGTTCAACGGACCTCGGTGTCCGACGGACTTCCGCATTCGAGGGGCCTCTGCGCTCGAGAGGCACCGTCGTTCAACTGGCCGGGCCGTCCGACCGGGTTCGGGCCGGATGCGGCGAACCGCCTCGCCGAGCGGTTCTGTTGAGTGGTGCGACGGGACGCTTCATCGCTACGGACGATCCAGTGGCCCGGCCTCCGTGGTGTGGGGAGTCACCACGGCGCGGTCCGGGCATGGCGTCAGCCGCGGCTGCCGAGCAGCGTGCGGCGCAGTCGGCGCAGCGGAGCGAAGAGCGAGACCCGTGCGCCTCTGCCCGTACGGGCGTGCGCACCGTCGCGCGAGGTGAGCTCACGCATCAGCAGGGTCGCCTCGGCCGCCTCGGGCAGCGGGACGGCAGGGCCGCCCAGCACCGCGAGATGACGGTCGAGCCTCGTACTGGTCGCACTGCTCCCGCACGTGATCGCAGGCACACGTGGCCTGCCGCGCATTGCTATCTGTTCCATGTCACTCCCCACCCGTCAGAGGGCCCGGCCCCGGGCAGAGTAACCATATCGCCCCACCGTCACACTCGTGTATCCCGGTGACGCGATTCACCACCCAGGTACGGAGGTTGACGATTACTCACTGAATCCGGACGGTTCCCCGGGTCGCCCGGAGGGGTACGGATTGCCGTTCAGGGGGGCGGCACAGGTTGCGGGTTGAGCTAACTTGGAGTGGTTCGTCCGTGATGCCGGTCCGCTGCGGATGGGAGCTCGCCCGTGCCGGAAGTTCCTGGAATCGAACGGGTGGTGGCCGGGCGCTACCGCCTCCTGAGCAGGCTCGGCGAAGGCGGCATGGGTGTCGTCTGGCGGGCCCGCGACGAGACCCTGGGCCGCGAGGTCGCGGTGAAGGAGGTGCGCGCGCCGTCCGGACTCGACGCACCGGACGTCCGCCGGCTGTACGCGCGTCTGGAGCGGGAGGCATGGGCCGCCGCCCGGATCCCGCACCAGGGCGTGGTGACGGTGCACGACGTGGTGAACGAGGACGGCAGGCCCTGGATCGTCATGGAGCTGGTGCGCGGGCTCGCCCTGTCCGACGTACTGGAGGCCGAGGGGCCGATGCCGCCGCAACGGGCGGCCCGGATCGGCGCGGAGGTGCTGGCCGCGCTGCGGGCCGCGCACCGGGCCGGGGTGCTGCACCGGGACGTGAAGCCGGGCAATGTGCTGGTGGCCAATGACGGCAGGGTCGTACTGACCGACTTCGGCATCGCGATGATCGAGGGCACGTCGACGCTGACGATGACCGGCGAAGTGGTCGGCTCTCCTGAATTCCTCGCTCCGGAGCGGGCGTTGGGCCGGAGCCCCGGCCCGGCGTCGGACCTGTGGTCGCTCGGGGTGCTGCTGTACGCCGCGGTGGAGGGAATCTCGCCGTTCCGGCAGGACACCCCGCTGAGCACGCTGCGCGCCGTGGTGGACGACGAGTTGCCGCCGCCGCGCCGGGCCGGTCCGCTCGCCCCTGTGATCGCCGGGCTGCTGCGCAAGGACCCGGCGGAACGGACGGGTGCCGCGGAGGCCGAGCGCCTGCTGCGGGCCGTCGCGGCGGGCCGCGACCCACAGGCGGTTCCGACGGCGATGCCCGCGGGTCCGTACGGTCCCACCGTGTCCGCTTCTGCGGACGCCGGGAGCGGCCTCCGCGTCCCTGCCGGGTCCCTGCCCGGCGCCGCGGTCCGGCCGGCGCCGGACGGGGAGGAAGGCGCGCCCCCGTACCGAGCCGTCGGGGCGGCGCCGCGGCGGACCGTGTTGGTGCTCGCCATTGCGGTGGCGGTGCTGCTGCTGGCCGTCGGCGGACTGGTCTGGGCGCTCGTCAGGAACGCGGGCGCGGAGGGCGGGGCGAAGGGGATCCCGACGGGTGTCACCACCGGCCGGACCGGCACCACGCCCGGCCGCACCCCGGCCGCGACCGGCGCCCTGGCCGGCGGCGGCCGGGTCGCACCGACCGGCGCGGCGTCGCCGCCCGGCCCGTCCGTCGGCTCGGTCACCTCGGCCGGCCCGGCCACGTCGGCGTCCGGCAACGGCGGCGGGAATCCGACGGTGTGGTCACGGCCCCCGGCGCAGTCGGTGCGCGTGCGGCTGTGGGCGGTGCGGGAAGGCCACACGGGGACCTGTCCGCCACGCGGTACGGAGGCTCCCCTGGTGACGGCGGAGTTCACGGTGGGACGTACGGCGACGACCGTCACCTATCGGTTCGTGACGGGGAGCGGTCTGGCCGGGGAATGGCGGCATCTGGGATTCCCGGAGGGCGGGCCGCCGACGAGGCGGGTGCACCACGCCCTGACGGTGTACCAGGAGGGCGGGACCGTCCGTGACCGGGTCCGCGTGGAGGTCCGGAGTCCGGTGGCGACCGCGTCCAACGCGGTGGCGTTCTCCGTGACGTGCAGGCAGGAGACCCCGACGGGCGGGGTCTCCCCTTCGGTGGCGGCTTTCAGGCCGCGGAGGTGAAGGGAGGCAGATAGCCGCCCGACTGGCCGTTGGCGGTGGGGTGGTAGGACTCCCCGATGTTGGCCCAGTTGACGCTGTGCAGCCATGCGGATCCGGAGCAGATCTCATGGCCGGTGAAGGTGCCGACGACGCTGGCGAAGGTGTATCCGTGGTCGGCGGCGCGTTTGGCGATGGCGGCGTTGAGGTGGTCGGCGGCACCGTTGATGGCGGACCGCTCCCGCTCGCTGAGTCCGGCGATGCAGCTGCCGTTGAGCTTGTAGAAGCGGGGGTAGCCGAGGACGACGACGCGTGCGGACGCCGCCTTGGCCCGGATGGCGCTGTACACCTGGTCGAGTTTGCCGGGCAGTGTCGTGTCGACGTACCGCTTGGCCTGCTCGATACGTGCGATGCAAGTGGACTCGGAGTACAGGACGCACGTGGTCATGACGTCGGCGAAGCCGGCGTCGTTCCCGCCGATGGTGATGCTGACGAGGTCCGTCGCGGCGCTAAGCGGACCGAGCTGACTGTTCCTCACATCGTCCGTCCGGGCGCCCGAACAGGCGGTGAAGGCGAACGACGCGGGGGCGTGGGTGTTCGCCCACAGCCGCGGGTAGGCGCGGGTGCTTCTCTTGCAGGAACCGCTCGCGCTGTCGTAGCTTCCGGCGCCGACTCCCGAGGAGTACGAGTCGCCGAGGGCCACGTAGTCGACGGCTGCGGCCTCTTGGGCGGCCGCCGTTGCGGCTCCGGTGAGGGCGAGGGTGGCGGTGAGCAGTAACGCGGAGGCATAAGCCGCGATTCGGGACACTCTCATGGAACCTCCCTTTAGCAGGTTTTCCGCCACAACTGTCGTAGCGCGGGCCCCGATTCACTGGAAGTGTCCATGCCAAGAAAATTCAGTACAGAAATATTCACCGCTGAACGGGTTTGGATTCATCCCTGTATGGCAGGGATATGACAAGACGTCAGAGGCGTCGTCAGAGACATCGATCCGCACCGACCTCCGCCTCCGCGGTCTCGGCGACACACGGCCTCCTCGCCGACAAACCGGGTGCACGACCGGCCGACGTGCCGGATCATGGGCGCCATGGCCGCCAACCCTGAAGCCGCGCTGCCGATCCGGCTCACCGTGGACGACAGCGATTCACCTGCCGATGTCGTCGACGCGCTGTTCCTCGGCCGCTTCGCGACCGGCGAGCAGCCCTATTCGCACAGCGCCACCATCGACCGGGTGAAGCCCGGCGCCGGTCTGCTGCCCCCGGGGGCCGGGGTGCTGCGGGTGGCGCGCGACGACGACCGCAGGGCCACCCTGGCCGAGGGGGACGGCTGGACCCTGCTCGTCTCCCGCTGGAACCGCGGCGCGGACGTGACGGTGACCGCCGTCAGCGAGGAACTCGCGGCGAAGGTGCTGAAGCAGGCGATCGACGGGGCGGAGGACGAACCCGAGCCGCAGCCCGAGAACGTGACCATGGGCTTCTGGTACGTGTCGCCGCGGCGCGGTCCGCACCGTACGACCCGTCAGATCGCCGCCGGCACCTGGGACGAGGTCCGCCCCAACTACACCGGTCCGGTGGCCGAGGCGATGGACCGTCTGATGAAGGTGACCCCGGACGACATCGCCGGGCGGCTGCTGCTGTTGCACGGCCCCCCGGGCACGGGCAAGACCTCCGCGCTGCGGACGCTTGCACGCTCCTGGCGGGACTGGTGCCAGGTGGACTGTGTCCTGGACCCCGAGCGGCTCTTCAACGACGTCGGCTATCTGATGGACATCGCCATCGGCGAGGACGAGGGGACCGCGAAGGGCCGGTGGCGGCTGCTCCTGCTGGAGGACTGCGACGAGCTGATCCGCGGAGAGGCCCGGCACACCGCGGGCCAGGCACTGTCCCGGCTGTTGAACCTGACCGACGGACTGCTGGGCCAGGGCCGCAACGTCCTGGTGGGCGTCACCACCAACGAGGACCTGGAACGGCTGCACCCCGCGGTCGTCCGCCCCGGGCGCTGTCTGGCCCGGATCGAGGTCGGGCCGCTGACCCGCCCGGAGGCGGTCGCCTGGCTCGGCACCGAGGAAGGCGTGGGCCGCGAAGGGGCGACGCTCGCCGAACTGTTCGCGCTGCGGCGCGGTGTCGGCCCGGCGTCGGTCCCGGCGCAGAACGTGGGAGCCGATGCGGGGCTCTACCTCTGATGCTCCTGGGGCCCGTGGGCCCCGGACCGGCGATACGCCCGGGCCCGCGGCGCCGGACCGACGATACGCCTGAGATCAATGGGACCGGATCGGCGGTACGCCCTGAGACGGGTGGGCCCCGGACCGATGACACGCCTGAGGCCGGTGGGACCCGGACCGGTGACACGCCCGGGCCCGCGGCGCCGAACCGGCGATACGCCTGAGATCGATGGGACCGGACCGGTGACACGCCCGGGCCCGCGGGACCGGACCGGCCGTGATCACCGGCAGGCGAGCACCGAACGTGGGGCTCACCCGACGGCGGTTCACCGAACGGCGGGTGACCCGGCACCGATCCCCCGTCAGGGACCGGTCCGCTCAGTCGTCGCCGTAGGCCGCGCGCACGGCCTCCTCCGCCGACCGCAGCGCCGTCTCACGGTCCAGACCGAGGCGCCGCGCCTCGGCCGCGAACGTCTGCGCCGCGGCAGCGGCCCGGCGGACCGCCGTGTCGCCCGCCGCGGCCACGAACGTGCCTCGCCGGCCACGGGTTTCGATGACGCCGTCCGTCTCCAGTACCCGATAGGCCTTGGCGACGGTGTTGGCGGCCAGCCCGAGTTCCTCGGCGAGGCCCCGGACCGTGGGGAGCTTGTAGCCGACGGGCAGCGCACCGGAGCGCGCCTGCTCGGCGATCTGGGCGCGCAACTGCTCGTACGGTGCGGTGGTGGCGGCCGGGTCGACGGCGATCTTCAGGGTCACCGGCCGATTGTCGCGCACCGCGGGAAAATGACAGGCACACGGGCACGCAGCCGACGTAACGTGCCGCTCCATGACACTGATCGTCCGCGATTTCCGTCCCGACGACGCCGAGGCCGTGACCGAGGTGCTCCGTGCGGCCGTACCCTTCCTGATCACCACGCCGGAGGCCCTGGTCTGGGAGTCCGCGAACGCCAGTCCCGCGCAGCGATACCGACTGCTCGTCGCCGAGGAGGACGGGAGGGTGGTCGCCCGTGCCCAGGCGGGGCTCGCCCATGAGAGCCCGGAGCCTGGGCGCGCGTTCCTCAACGTGTACGTGCACCCCGGGTACACGGGCCGGGGCGCGGGGTCCCGTGTGGTGACCGCCGGGGAGGAGTACCTGGCCGGGATCGGGGCGAGTGCCGTCTACTCCTGGGTACTGGACGAGCCGTCGAACCGCACCTTCGCCGAGCGGCGCGGCTACCAGTCCCGTCGTCGGGCGCACTTCCAGCGGCTCGACCTGGCCGGCGGCACCCTGCCGCCACTGCAGGAACCGCCGGCCGGCGTGGAACTGCGTACGGCCGCCGACTTCGACGACGATCCGCGGCCGCTGTTCGAGGCCGACGCGGAGACGACGTCCGACGAACCGAGCGACGTGGGCGCCGAACTCCACGACTACGAGGACTGGCTGGCCACCACCTGGAACAATCCGCTGCTGGACCACGCGCTCACCACCGTGGCGGTGGTGGACGGCCAGGTCGCCGCCTTCTCCGCCGTCCGCACCGACGGCCGGACCCGCTACGGGTCCGGCATGACCGGCACCCGGCGGGCCTTCCGCGGCCGCGGGCTCGCCAAGCTGGTGAAGAACGCGTCCCTGCACCGTGCCCGGGCCGCCGGGTATACGGAAGCGTTCACCGGCAACGACGCGGGGAACGGCCCCATGCTGGCGATCAACAAGTGGTTCGGTTACGAGATCTGCGCGTCGGAGGTACGGCATGTCCGCGACCTCGGTTGAGGTCGTCCTGCTCAAGGCGGGCAGGACGAAGATCCGCTACCCGGCCACGCTGGTCGCTGACGACGGGACGCGGATCACGGTCCGCGCCGACTGGGCCGGCGAGGGCGTACGGGACCTCGGGGTCGTGCGTTTCGAACCGGGCGACGTGTTCGTCGAGCACTACTGGCGGGACCGCTGGTACTCCGTGAAGGAGGTGCGGTCCGGGGACGGGACGCTCAAGGGCTGGTACTGCGACGTCACCCGGCCCGCGGTGACCGCGGGCGACGAACTGCGGGTGGAGGACCTGGACCTCGACCTGTGGCTGTCGGCCGACGGGGCCATCGTCCTGCGGCTGGACGAGGACGAGTTCGCCGCGAGCGGGCTCGCCTCCCGCGACCCGGAGGCGGCGGGACGCGCGGTCGCCGCGCTGGACGAACTGGAACTCCTGGCGCGCCGGGACCGGTTCAGGACGCTGCTCGGCGAAGGCCGGTGACGTCCGGGGGCGCGCCGTGATGCCGGGGCCGGGCCGACAGGCAACGCCCGCCGCCCTCCGCCCGGGTGACACGCGAGGCGGTACGCGGGACGGCGAGGCGGGCGGCGGAGCAACCTGCGCTCCGCCGCCCGCGTCGCCGCTTCTGCCGGGAGCCTCGGCTGCCCGTGGCATCTCGCCCCTACGGGCAGCCGGCGTGCGCCTGGGGGCCGAGGCCCGCCGCCGGGATCACGCCCCGGCGGGCTCGAGCACGACGGGCAGTTCCGTGAGGCCGCGGAAGGCCGGGAACGGAACCTCCATCCAGGCGGGCTCCCGCAGGGGATCTGCCGGGACCATCCGCGGGAAGCGGCCGAACAGACCATTGAGGGCGAGTTGCGTCTCCAGCCTGGCCAGCGGAGCACCCAGACAGTAGTGCGCGCCCTGGCCGAAGCCCAGATGGGCGTTCTGCGCGTTGCCCGGCCGCATCACGTCGAACTCGTCCGGGGCGTCGAACTTCCGCGGGTCGCGGTTGGCCGAGGTGATGGCGATCTGTACGAGGGCGCCCTTGGGAATGGTCGTCCCGCCGATCTCCATGTCCTCGGCCGCGTAGCGGAACGTCGCGCTCTCCACCGAGCCCTCGTAGCGGACGAGCTCCTCCACCGCCTTCGCGATCAGCTCGGGGTCGTCCTGGACGGCGCGGAGCTGAGCGGGATGGGAGAGGAAGGTCTGGACCGCGTTGCCGATGAGGTAGGCGGTCGTCTTGTGACCTGCGAACATCAGCAGGAACGCCGTGGAGACGAGCTCGTTCTCGCTGAGCCGGCCTTCCGCGTCCCGGGCGGCGGTGAGCGCGCTCAGCAGGTCGTCACCCGGCCGGCGGCGCTTGCGCGCGATGAGATCGGTGAAGTAGGCGTGCAGGCTGTCCTCGGCCTGCTGCTGGGCCCGCTTGAACTCCTCGCCGAACCCGGTCTGGGCGACCGTACTGGACCAGGTCTGGACGTCCGCCCGGTCGTCCGCCGGTACGCCCAGCAGCTCACAGATCACCGTGATCGGCAGCGGGAAGGCGAACGCGGGCAGCAGGTCGACCGGCTCGTGCGTCGGGCAGGCGTCCAGCAGCCTGTCGACGACCTCCAGGATCTGCGGCCGCAGCGCCTCCACCCGGCGGGGGGTGAACTCGGCGTTGACCAGCCTGCGCAGCCGGGTGTGTTTGGGCGGGTCGGAGTTGAGCATGTGGTCGTCCAGGGCCACGGACGAGTCACCGAAGATCCTCCGGTAGGCGTCCATGGCTCCGGACATGTCCTTGCTCAGCCGCGGGTCCGACAGGGCGGCCCTGGCGTCCTCGTACCGCGTGATCAGGTACGTGACGACGCCGTGCGGCGGCTTCATCGGGCAGACGGGCGCGTTGTCCCGGAGGCCGGCGTAGAACGGGTGCGGGTTCCGCCGGAACTCCGGGGTGCAGCGCTCGGCTGCGACGACGGGGTCTTGCGTGGTGGTCACGGACGACTCCTGAGGTCGAAGAGGGCCTCGGCGTTGCCGCCGAGGATGAGCTGCTGGGCGGCCTTGTCGACCGGCAGCTTCTCGATCATGCGAATGCAGTCCTCCAGCGGCACCGACAGCGGCGGCGAGTCGGTGCCGAACAGCATCCGTTCGGGCCCCAGGACCTCGGCGTTCAGGCTCAGGTGCGCGGAGCTGAGCGGGCTGGTGTCGACGTACATGCGCTGGAGCGCCGCGCCGGGGTCGGCCGCCGGCGGGGCGGACGGCCGCGCCGGCGGCGCTCCCCCGCCCCAGTGCCGGGGCCGCGCCGCCGTCTGGAGGCGCTCCGGCAGCAGTGCCATGGCACCGCCGCCGGTGGCACCGATCAGTCGCAGGTCCGGATACTTGTCCAGCCATCCCGCGAACGCGATCATGGCCATGCTCATGGTGACGTCGCCGAAGCGGCCGATCTGCTCGACGAAGCCGATGTCCTCGACCCGCTCCGTGCCGATGGGCTCGGCCGGGGCGTGCACCATGACCGGGACTCCCGCCTCCGCGGCCAGCGCGAAGAAGGAGTCGGCCCGAGGCGAGCCGAGCAGCTCGCCGTGGACGCTCGAGGTGGTGATCAGGCCGACGAAGGCGGGGTCCGCCAGCGTCTCCCTGACACCCTCCAGGTGATCGTCGTCCCCGAACGGGTTGGCGTACACGTACCCGCGCAACCGGTCCGGGAACGAGGCGATCAGGCCCGACATCCAGTCGTGGAACCTGCGCAGCCGGTCGCGCGGTTGCGCGTAGTTGTCGACGCCCGGGACCCGGGCCATCGCGCCGGCCCCGACGGGGCTGCCGATGATGGTGAGGTCGATCCCGGCCTGGGCCCGCGCGGCGAGCATGCCGTCGACGTCGGTCAGGCTGGGGGGCATGGGGAAGCGCTGTGCGGCTTCCGGCGGGGACAGGTGCCCGTGGATGTCAATGATCATGTGGTGGTTCCCGTGTTCCGTGTGAGTGCCTGGACGACTGCGGCGCAGTCCTTTTCACCGAGTCCCTGCTCGACGGCGTGGACGTGGGTCTCCGCGGCCGCGGAGGTCAGCGGCAGCCGCAGTCCTGCGGCGTCGGCCTGTTCCGTGGCGAGCCGGAGGTCCTTGGCCATCAGGGAGAGCCGGAAGTCCGGCTTTTCGAAGCGGCCTGCCGCCAGGCGCTTCGACTTGAAGGCCATGACCGGTGAGGCGAAGCCGCTGCCCGCGATGGTGCCGAGGACGAGCTGCCGGTCGAGGCCGCTCGCGGCGGCCAGCTCGGCGGCCTCGGCGAGAGCCTGCACCTCTATGCCCATCAGCAGGTTGAGGAGCAGCTTCATCCGCATGCCGGAACCGAGCTCGCCGAGGTGGACGACCTCCTTGCCGAGCATGTCGAGCAGCGGCCGGCCCGCGGTGAAGACCCGTTCCTCACCGCCGACGAACAGCCGCAGATCACCGCTGCGGGCGTGTTCCCGGTTGCCGAGCATGCCCACGTCGAGCACGGAGGGCTCTCCCCCGGCGAGGCGGACGACCTCCTCCGGGGAGACGGTGCTGGCGCAGATCAGGGCGCCGGGGTACGAGCCGCGGGCCAGGATTCCCTCCGGGCCCCGCAGCACCGCGCGTAGGGCGTCACCGTCGGCCACGGTGCAGATCGCCGCGGTCGTGCCCTCGACGGCCTCGGCCGGGTGGGCCGCGGCGAAGGCCCCGGCCTCCGCGAGCGGCTCCGCCCGCTCCGGGGTGCGGTTCCAGACCCGCACCTGTACACCCTGGTCGAGCAGACGGCCGGCGAGGCCGCTGCCCATCGTGCCGAGCCCGAGGACCGCAACGGGTCCACTGGTGCGCGTCATGACTTCACCTCCGAGGTCTCCTTGACGACCCGGAACCGCAGCGACTGGGTCTTGTCGACCCACTTCCGCAGCGGAGCCATCATCGAGCGGTGCTCCTCGCTCTGCAGCCAGGCGAAGAAGTGCTCGGGGGTCTCCCACTCGCTGGTGATCACGTACTGCCGGGAGTCGTCGACGGGCTCTCCCAGCCGGTCGATGATGTGCCCGGGGGTGCGGGCGACGGACTTCCGGATCCGGTCGTACATCTCCAGGAATCCTTCTTCGCCGCCCTCGATCACGTGGACCGCGAAGACCACGGAGAGCCTGTCGGCCGACTGGCCGTTCTGCATCGTGCCCATGTCTCCTCCTGATGGTTGAGATCCGGCGGGACACGACTCCTACCGACTCATGGGCCCTTTGGCGGCGCAACTCCGCCGTGGGCAGGGCCCAATGGGGGCAAGGCCTCACCCGCAGTGGTTCGGCCGTACGGGTGACGCCGAAGTCCCCCTGCCCCAGGCCGTCCTGGCCCCCTCGCAACACTCGATCGGGTAGTGACCACGCGGACTCCGTTACACCCCGATCAGCCGGCCCCCGAGCGCACCGAAGCCTGCGCACACCTCCTCACTCGTTGCTGCGCCGCAGGTCAGGGGTGGTGTACGGGCAATGCCGACGCCCCGTCCGCTGCCCGCGGAACGGAACGGCCGGCCGCATGGTGCCTCCGTTCGGGTGACGTACGTCTGGCCGCCATGGAGCGCTGCCCCGCTCGGAGGGCTGCTCGTCCACGTCGTCGTCCGGCAGGACCACCGCGCGGCGGCCGCCTTCGATCACTGGCCGGCGGCTACCGGCCCGGGTCGGCCGCCGACAGGCTTCACCGCCTCGGCCGGGGTGTCGGGGTTCCCCGGGAGCAGGCGACGTCCGTCACAACTCCTCTTATGTCAAGGGATGCTGACGTCCACAACGACGAAGGGGACGACAAGACATGCAACTCCCGCCGTAACGGGGCTTGCCTGCGATGACGCGGGATCAACCATCCCTGACTCCGCGGACCGGCCGCAGCCTGACAGGGCGACGTACGCGAAGTGGCTCCGACAAGCAGTCGAGCCCTCCTCCCTGAAGTCCCCCTCAGCCCTTCCTTAAGCACGGCATAAAGATCGTCGCGGCGCCCTTCGGGGCGGGGGTTCCGGGGTTTTCGAGGGCTAGCGTGCTGGTCATCGGGGCCGGGCTCGCCGGTGGTGCCGCGCGGGGGGCGGTGCCAGGCGGGCGGTCCCACCCCTCCCCCACGTGCACTTCCCCGAAGGAGTTCGTCACCATGACCGTTCGTCGTACCGCGGCCGTCGTCGCCGCGCTTGGCCTCGTTCCGCTCGCACTGACCGGGCTGTCCGCCGGGCCCGCGGTCGCCCACGGTTCGATGACCGATCCGGTGAGCCGGACAGCGGCCTGTTTCGCGGAAGGGCCGGAGAGTCCGGACTCGCAGGCGTGCAAGGCGCTGGTGACTGCGGGCGGTACGCAGCCGCTGTACGACTGGAACGAGGTCAACATCGGCGACGCCGCGGGCAGGCACCGGCAGTTGATCCCGGACGGCAAGCTGTGCAGCGCCAACCGGGACAAGTACAAGGGACTCGACGCGGCGCGCGCGGACTGGCCGGCGAGTCCGATGAACGCGGGCGGGCGCACCTTCAAGTACAAGGCGACGGCCCCGCACAAGGGTTCCTTCGAGCTGTACATCACCAAGGACGGGTACGACCCGACGAAGCCGCTGAAGTGGTCGGACCTGGAGTCCAAGCCGTTCGCGAAGGTTACGGACCCGAAGCTGGTGAACGGTGCGTACGTCTTCGACGGGACCGTTCCCGCGAAGTCGGGCCGGCATCTGATCTACAGCATCTGGCAGCGGTCGGACAGCCCGGAGGCGTTCTACACCTGCTCCGACGTCGTGTTCGGGAAGGACACGGGCGCCGGGTCGGGTACCGGTACGGGCGCGGGTACGGGCAAGGGAACGGACGCGGGCACGAGCACGGGAACGGACGCGGGCACGGGCGCCGGGTCGGACACCGGCACGAAGGACGCGCCGGTGGCTCCCGCGCCCGCCGCCCCCGCACCCGTTGCGTCCGCGCCGTCCGACGAGGCGATCGAAGCGGGCGCCGGGAAGTCGACGGTCGACCACAACGGTCATGGCGGCGACTCCCCGGCGCCCGGTAACGACACGGGCAACCAGCCGGAGGCGAAGGGCGCCCCCGCGTCCGACGCGGTGCCCGCGGGTGACGCGAGCCTCGCGCAGACGGGTGGCGACAGCGGCACCGCCTACCTCGCGGTCGGTGGTGCCGCCGCCCTGGCGCTGGGCGCGGGCGTGGTGTTCGCCGTGGCGCGCCGCAAGGCCTGATCGGACCCGGGACCGGTCCGACCCGGGCCGAAGGCCGACCAGGGTCGGACCGGGGTCCAGGTCATTCGAAGACCGACGCGCAGGTGGTCCTGGTGGCGTTCGCCGGGTCGAGGGCGTTCGCCACCTCGTGGTATGCGATCCGGTCGAACACGCCGATCGCCACGTGTTCCGACAGGTCGAGCGCACACAGGTCCTGGACCGTGACGTTCTTGACGTTCGGGCCGGTCAGGAAGGCGGTGCGGTAGGGGGTGGCCACCTGGTCGTATTTGGTGGCGATGACGGTGTAGCTGACGCCCGGGACGGTGTCGCCGCCCGCGTTCAGCCGGGCCAGGAACTCCGAGCCGACGATCTGGTCACGCAGGCCCGGTGTGTGCTCGGAGATGAGATCCTCGGCGCCGGGGAAGAAGGGCAGGAGCTTGGCCAGCCCGCTGAGGTCGGTCCCGTGGTTGTCGGGGGCGAGGCCGACGAGGGCGTTCACCTTGGCGGCTCCGCCCAGGAACTTGAGGTAGTGCCGCGGCATCAGGCCGCCCTGGGAGTGGCCGACGATGTCGACCTTGGAGCTGCCGGTCACGGCGAGGACCCTGTCGACGAAGGCGGAGAGCTGTTCGGCCGACTTGTCGATGGGCCCGAGGCCGTAGAAGAACGGCACGTGCGGCAACTGCCCGTAGTCCAGGGAGAAGACGCAGTAGCCGCGCTTGGTCAGGTAGGGGGCGAGGGAGATCCAGTTGTCCCAGGAGTTCCCGAGGGTTCCGTGGACGAGGACGACCGGCCTGGGGTGGGCCGAGGAAGGCTTGCAGTTGTAGTTGTTCCATCCGCTGGACACGGTGGGGGTGGTGTCCGCGGCTCCGGCGGTGGTGGCGGGGACGAATCCGACACCGATCGCGAGCATGACGGCGACCAGCGGTCTGAACAGGCGTTTCCAGTGTGTGGAGGGCAGCATCGTGCGGACTCCTTGCGGCTCGAGTGAGGGTTCGAACTGCCTCTGTTCTGTGATCCGGACCACAAGAAGCCGTGCTCATGCCAAGCTACGGGTCGGTAGTAAAAAGGTGAAGTTACGCGCCGGTAAAAATTGACGCGGGATCCAATAAGGGGTACCGGCGCCTCCTGTGAACCCGGGCCCAACCGCCCCTGAGCTGCGGCGACTCCGGTCCGAACGGCGTCAGGCGGCGAGCGGGCCCGGCTTCACGCCGGGCCCCACTTCGCCCGGGCCCGGTCCGTGACCGCGCCGAGCCTGCGCCCCCGCTCGCCGGCCGGGTCGAAGCCGGCCGGGCGGGAGGCCCGTCCGGCCGGTGGCCACCCCTCGCCGCCGCGTGGCCCCTGTCCGTGGATCGCATCGCTGCCCCGGGTCCGGCGGGGCCTGTCCGCTCGATGCTTCAGCCGACCGCCGCGCTCGACCCCGACGGCATTCCGGCACCTGTGCCCGACCAGCCCGTCGGCATCTGCGCCGACAGGAGCTTCACGGGGGACGGCGAGCCCGAACGAGATCGCACCGCTCCACACAGGCCGGGGCATGCAGCCGGCATCGGTGATCGCCCTGCCGTCCGGGTGAGCCACAAGCCGAGGGAGTTCCCCGCTCCGGACGTTCCCCGCAGCGCAGTCAGTCGGCCAGCGCGGCCGGACGCACAGCCTTCGGTCCGAATCGCCGGCGGGCACGGTCGGCGGCGGCTTCGGCTGCACGGGCGCGGGCATCGCGAGGATCCAGGGAGAGCTGACGGCAGGACCTGCCGGCCGACAGCAGGTCGTCGGCGCGGAGCGCGTAGGCGCGGACTCTCGCTCGCTGCAGACCCAAGGCGGTCAGCAGACCCACGGCGGTTGCCGCAAGGGCGGGTGAATGGTCGGTGGGTTCCGGCAGTGTGCGCGTGCGTGTGGTGGAGCTGCGGTCGGCGTACCTCACCGTGAGGGTGAGCCGGCCGGCGATCTTCCTCTCGCCGCGCAGGCGTACGCCGACCTGTTCGGCCAGGCAGAGGACAGCCCGGTGGTGCTGCGCCGGATCGAGGCAGTCCCGCTCCAGCACGAGATCGGCGGTCAGATGGGTCGCCGGTTCCGTGGGGACGACCGGGCGGGGGTCGTGGCCGCGGGCACGTTCGGCCAGCAGCCGCGCCTGGCCGGCGCCGAGGAGCCGTTGCAGGGTCGCCACGGGCAGGTCGGCGACCTGGCCGATGCTGTGCAGACCGTATCTGCCGAGCGTCGCCGCCGTGGTGCGACCGATCCCGGGCAGGGCGGTGAGCGGCCGTGGGTACAGCCACTCGGCGGCCCGCTCGGCGGGGACCAAGGTGGTCTTTCCCGGCGCGGACGCGTCGGCCGCCATGGCCGCCAGCATCCGGTTGCCCGCAAGCCCGGCGCTGCTGTCGATGCCGTAGAAGAGCTTCAGCCTGACCATCGCCGTCTGGACCATGTCGTAGGGAGACAGGTCGAAGTACCGGAGCGCCGAAGTCAGGTCCAACTGCACGGCGTTGGGCGGAACGGCCTGCACATGAGGCGTGATACCGGACATCAGTTCGATTATATCGGCGTACCGGTCCTCGGTCAGCGAGGCGTGCAGACAGAGGTGGGCGATGTGCCGCTGTCGCGTGTTCATCCCGCACTCCCCGGACTGCTGTAACCGAACTTCCTCAGGTCGGCCGAACGGCTGCCGGCGGGCAGCAGATCGGCGTACGGGTGCAGCCGGGCACCGGTGGTGCCATTGACCAGGGTGCGCTGCGGCTGCGCGGGAGTCGGATGCGGACGGCTCTCACCGAGGAGAGCGAGAGCGGCCTCCGGACCGTGGTCGCGACGGGCCGCGGCGATCTCGTCCAGGTCCCAGGCCATGGTGC
This sequence comes from Streptomyces sp. NPDC030222, assembly GCF_055573115.1. NCBI lineage: Bacteria > Bacillati > Actinomycetota > Actinomycetes > Kitasatosporales > Streptomycetaceae > Streptomyces > Streptomyces sp. NPDC030222. Next base: position 67,750 of record NZ_JBVICA010000010.1, on the reverse strand, counting down.
CGACGACGGTACGGCGGGTGCCGCGCACCTGGACCGTGCCACGGACCAGCAGCAGCCCGCTGTGGAACACGGTGTGCGCGCAGGCCGGATGGGAGTCCTCGAAGAAGGCCAGGTCGACCAGACCGGAACCGTCCTCCAGGGTGACGAAGATGATCCTCTTTCCACTGGCGATCGGCGGGGTCTGGGTCGAGGCCCGCACACCGGCGACAAGAACCTGCCGACCGGCACGCATCCCGGCCAGATGGGCCGCATCGGTGGCGCCGATCTCCCGCAGCAGCCGGTGGTGGTGCTCCATCAGATGCTTGGAGACATCGATGCCCAGAGTGCTCAGCTCTGCGCTCAGCGCCTCGCGGCCGGTCATCTCCGGCAGACCACTCGGCTCCGCCCCGCCAACCGCACCCGCGTCGATGGGCAACTGCCCCTTGCCCGCGGACCGGGTCCGCGACTGCCGGTGCAACTCCGCAATCTGCAGCAACAGATCACGGCGGGTGAGGCGACCGTCGTGAAGACAGTTCAGGGCACCGATCTCCGCAAGGCGTTCGGTGACCGGCCTGCTGGGACGGGCCCGCTGCCAGAAGTCCGACAGCGATCCGTACGGCTGCCCCTCCTCGATCCGCGCGCACTCCCCCTCGCTGATGCCGTGCACCCCGGAGAGGGCGAGGCGTACGCCCCACTGCTCCGCGTCGGTCTTCTCCACGGTGTGCTTCACCCTGGAGTGGTTGATGTCGACGGGCAGGACCGGCACCCCACGCCGACGTGCGTCGGAGACCAGGACCCGCTTGGGCCACATACCGGGGTCGTGTTCGAGGAGGCCGGCCAGCAGGAACGCCGGATAGTGGGCCTTGAGCCAGGCACTCTGCAGGGCGGGCACGGCGAAGGCGACCGCGTGGGCCCGGCAGAAGCCGTACGCGCCGAAGGCCTCGATGGTCTTCCACACCTCGTCCCGGACAGCCGTGCTGTAGCCACGCGCGCGTGCCAGCCCGTGGAACCAGTCCTTGATCCTCGGCAGCCGGTCCTTGTCGCCGAGTGCCCGCCGGGTGATCTCCGCGAAGGCCCGGTCGCAGCCGGTCATCACCGACAGCGTCTCGATGATCTGCTCGTGCCAGATGGTCACGCCGTAGGTGTCGGCGAGCACCGGCTCCAGATCCGGATGGGCATACGACGGTCTGCCGCCGTGCCGGGCGGCGATGTACCGCTCGGGCATGCCACCGGCGACCGGACCGGGCCGGAAGAGACTGATGTCGGCGATGACGTCCTGCGGGTTGCGCGGCTGCAGCCGGGACAGAAGATCCTGCTGGCCGGGCGACTCCAGCTGGAACAGACCCAGGGTCTGGCTTTCCTGGATGAGCTTGAACGCGAAGACGTCGTCGAGCGGCACCTGCTTCGGATCGTCCAGGTCGACGTGGTTGCCGGTGGTCCGTTCGATCTCGGCGACGGCATGGGCCATGGCGGACTGCATGCGCACGCCCAGGACGTCGAGTTTGATGTTGCCCAGCGCCTCGATCTCCTCCTTCGCCGCCATGGCCATGGGATAGTCGCCCTGCGGGGTCGGCTGGACCGGCAGCCGGTCCAGCAGGGTGGCGTCGCTGATGACCACTCCGCAGGGGTGCATGGCCATGCCGTGGACCAGGGAGTCGAGGCCTTCGGCAAGCTCCCACAGGGGCCCGTACCGGTACGCCTCGCCGGCCAGCGGCCGCAGCTCGGGCAGTTCGGCGAGCGCGCCGGTGATGTCGCAGGCCCGCAGGTGCGGGAAGCTCTTGGCGATGCGGTCGACATCGGCCGGGGCGATCCCCAGCGCGAGGCCGGTGTCGCGCAGGGCCCTGCGCGCCCGGTAGGTCTCGGGCATGGCGGTGACCGCCACCCGCTCCTTCCCGAACCGTTCGAAGATCGCGTCGTAGCACTCCAGCCGCCGGGCCGACTCCACGTCGATGTCGATGTCGGGCAGCGAGCCCCGGCGCACGCTCAGGAAGCGTTCGAACAGCAGGCGGTGGTCGAGCGGGTTGGCGGTGGCGATGTCCAGCACGTGGCAGACCAGCGACCCGGCACCCGAGCCACGGGCCGCGACCCGGATGCCCTTGGCCCGGATGTCGGCAACGACCTGGCCCACCGCGAGGAAATACGAGTCGTAGGCCAGCCGGGAGATCACATCGAGCTCCTCGTCCAGCCGGTCGAGCGCCGCCCGGTCGCGGTCCAGACCACGTCGTGCCATGCCGGCCTCGCACTGCCGGCGCAGCAGCCGCGCGGCTCCTCGCGCTCCGGGCTCGGCACCGAAGAGCGCTGGTTCCGGGAAATGCGGCGTGCCCAGCCCGAGGTCGGCCCGGGGGTCGATGGTGCACGCGGCGGCCGTGGCGGCGGTGTCCGCCACCAGGCGACGCGCCCGCCGGGCATCCGCTCCGGCGCATTCGGCGACCATCTGCGCGATGACCGTCATCGCCTTCTCGTCCTTGAGCCAGCGCTGCCCGCTGTCCAGGCAGCGCCGGTCGATCGGGCGCAGCAGCCGCGCGGCGTCCAGGACATCGGCGAGCCGATGCTGCTCGGGATCGGCATAGCGGACGGCGTTGGAGAGCACGGCGGTCGTACCGGTGCGGTCGGCCAGCGCCAGCGTCCGAGCAGCCAGTCGAAGGGATCCGGGTCCGATACCAGAACGCTTGTGCACAACGGCTTCCAGCCTGACTCCTCTGCCGAAGATCTCCTGCCACGGCGCCAGCAGCTTCATCGCGACGTCTTCGCGACCGGCCGCCAAGGCCCGCACCGGCTCCGAGAGCGGTCCTAGCAGCACGGCCAGATCGGGCCCGCCGTACTCGCGCAACGCCTCCCACGACACCACCGGCGCCACGCCGGATACGGCACCGGCGTGGGCGGCCGAAGTGATGCGACACAGCCGCGCCCATCCCGCCCGGCTCTGTGCGAGCAGCACGAACCGCAGCGGTGGCTCGACGACATGCGCGCCCCCGCGCGCCGGTACGCGGCGGCGCTGGGCAGGCGGCGGGGGAGCGAGGGCCTCCACCGCCAAGTCGACACCGAAGACCGGCCGGACCCCGGCTCCAGCGCATGCCTGCGCGAACCGGACGGCCCCGGTGACCGTGTCCCGATCGGTGAGCGCAAGCGCTGTCATACCCCGCTCGGCCGCCCGCCGGACGAGATGCTCAGGGTGGGCGGCGCCGTAGCGAGCGGAGTAACCGGACGCGACGCGCAGATGGGCGAAGCCCGCCATGCCGCACCTCCATCACTCCACCCCTTTTTCAAGCCATACGCCCGATACGTTCATCGTACGCTCGTTCGATTACTCTAGCCTCCATCAGCCCCGGTCAGCGAACCGCATTCGAACGTGTTGGCGATTTACTGGGGGAGGTGGACAGCGTCCGAAACAGACACCCCCGGTCAACCCCACCGCGCGGGGCGCGGGAACGCGCAGACGTTCAACGCACAGAGGCAGGCGTACAAGGCGCGGAAACGTGCAGGGCGCACAAGGCGCGGGGACCGCGCAGATCCCCGCAGGCCCCGTCTACTCGGCAGGAGGTTCCGCCGGACCTGCCCGCCGGTCCGCCTGCCGCTCCACGTCCTCACCGGGAATGGCGTGCGTCGGCATCTGCCCGGCCGGAACCCAGGAAGGAGCCGAGTCCCAGGGCGGCAGTCCGGCCGCACGGGCCGGTGCGATAGCGGGCGGCGAGGCTTCGGCCGCCGCCCCGGCGGCCTCGGACCCGGCACCGGCACCGGTCTGTCCTTCGTCCGCCTCCAGTGCCGCGGACTCGGGCCCACTCGTGGAAGGAGCCATGGCCGCGCCCTGGCCGGCGGACGCAGGCCCGGCCTGTGCCTGCCCCGCCCCGTCGTACTGCTGCGCCGCCCGCTCCAGGAACCGCAGCAGCTCCACCGGGAACGGCAGCACCAGCGTCGAGTTCTTCTCCGCCGCCACCGCGACCACGGTCTGCAGCAGGCGCAGCTGCAGCGCCGCCGGCTGGTCCGCCATCTGCTGCGCCGCCTCCGCCAGCTTCTTCGACGCCTGGAGCTCGGCATCGGCGTTGATGACCCGCGCCCGGCGCTCGCGGTCCGCCTCGGCCTGCCGGGCCATGGAGCGCTTCATCGCCTCCGGCAGGGACACGTCCTTGATCTCCACCCGGTCGATCTGCACGCCCCACCCCATGGCGGGACTGTCGATCATCAGCTCGAGTCCTTCGTTGAGCTTCTCCCGGTTGGAGAGCAGATCGTCGAGGTCGCTCTTGCCGATGATCGAACGCAGCGAGGTCTGCGCCATCTGGGAGACCGCGAACCGGTAGTCCTCGACCTGCACGATCGCGTCGGCGGCGTCGACCACCTTGAAGTAGACGACGGCGTCCACCCGGACGGTGACGTTGTCCCGGGTGATGCCCTCCTGCGCGGGCACGGGCATCGTCACGATCTGCATGTTCACTTTCCGCAGCCGGTCCACGAACGGAATGATCATGGTGAACCCCGGTGGCCGCACCGTGTTCTTCAGCCGCCCGAGCCGGAAGACCACACCCCGCTCGTACTGTTTGACCACCCGAGCCGCGGCGAGCATGTACACGCTGCCGGCTACCGCTGCGGCCACCACCGCAGCCACGACTTCTTCGATCATCACGGCCCCCTGGGTGCGAACTGAGGCGTACTTCGACGGTAACTCCGCCGTCACGAATACGGGCGGGCCCCCGCGCGGAGGTTCCGCGCGGGGGCCCGCCTGCCGCCGGAGGGGCACCGGGGCCGGACCGTACGGGCTCAGTACACGCTGACCCCGTAGGCATTGAGTGCCTCCACCACGGGCTGGAAGAACGTCGTGCCGCCCGAGGTGCAGTTGCCGCTGCCGCCGGAGGTGAGGCCGAGGGCGGTGCTGCCCGAGTAGAGCGCTCCGCCGGAGTCACCGGGTTCGGCGCAGATGTTGGTGCGGATCATGCCGTAGACGATGTCGCCGCCGCCGTAGTTCACGGTGGCGTTCAGGCCGGTGACGCTGCCGCAGCGGGTGCCGGTGGTGGAGCCGCGGCGGCAGGCCGACTGGCCGACCGTCGGGTTCGCGGCCCTCGTGATGTCCTGGCTGCCGACCGTGCCCGACTTGGTGATCGTGGTGTTGGTGTACCGGACGAGACCGTAGTCGTTGTTCGGGAAGCTGGATCCGGCCGTGGGACCGAGGACGGTGGTGCGTCCGGGGTTGGAGTACCAGGTGCCCGCACCGTCGGTGCAGTGTCCGGCGGTCAGGAAGTAGGAGGTACTGCCGGAGCGGACGTTGAAGCCCAGCGAGCAGCGCCAGCTGCTCGCATAGACCGCGTCACCGCCCGAGATCAGTTTCCTCAGTTTGCCGGGGGTGCGCTCGATCTCGAGGGCGCCGGCGTTGGCTCCGGCAGCGCTCCGGATACGGGCGAGCCCGGCGCTGGAGACGGTGCTGTCCGCGGTGACGACGAGCCGGCCCGCGGCCTGGTCGACGTACCACGCGGTGCCGGCCACGTCGGCGGCGAGGACGGCGTCGCCCGCGGCGGCGAGCGCTGTGGCGCTGTACAGGGTGGGGGTGGTTTCGGCGTTCGCCTGGGGAACGGCGAGTCCGGCGGCGGCCAGCAGACCGGAGGCGACGGCGATCAGCCGGTTACGTCTCGCGGAACCGCTGCGGAAGGTGGTGCGCTTGGTCCTCACTTCTTGTCCTCCCGAAGGGAATTGAGGGTCCGTCATGGTGGGGGTGGACCCGTGAGCGGCAGCCGGGGACAGGCGATCCGGAATGGCTGAATGTCCTGTCCCTGACAAGCGCTGGCACGGAGTATTCGGCGGCCCGGACGGGAGGACAAGGGTGGCTTTCGGCCGGGCGCCGGGGAAGGACGCTGGATGGACCGGCGGAAGAGCCGGTGAAGAACCGGTGGTGGACTGGTGGTGGACCGGCGATCCGGCCGAGGACGGGCACGGCTCGGCCCACCCGCGGCCCCGCCGGTATCGCGCCACCGCTGGAGCCCCCGGCGGCGGGATACGCCCTGGAAGCAGGCCCGGCCAGGGCGCCACCGAAGGTGGCCGGGCCCCGCCGTCGAAGGACCCGCCGCCCGGGTCCCGTTCCCCGCGCCGGACGTGCCGGCCGCACGGCCCCGGGGCCCGTACCCCCAGCCGGGCACGGCCGGAATTCGCCGTTCCGCCACTTCGGCGGTCCGAAACGCGGCGGTGCATCGCGCCGACGGGCGGGCCGACCGGCCCGCGGCCTGACCCATGACCCCGTTGCCCGCCCGCACCCCCCCGTGCCTCAGTGCAGACCCGGACCCATGACCCCGTTGCCCGCCTGCGCACCCCCGTGCCTCAGCGCGCCCGTTCCCGCGCCCTCACACCATGCCGCACGCCCCCACCCCTCCCCCCGTACAGCCGTCGCATTACCCCGAACGGCAGCCCCGAGAGGTTCCTCCACTCCTGACCTCACACAGTTGTACGAGGTCAGAGGCAGTCCGTCGGCGTTCAGCAGTCGCAGCCGCAGCAGTCGCACGAGTCGCAGCAGTCGCAGTCGCAGTCGCGACAGGCACCCTTGCGCTTCTTCCGCGACCACGGGCCCTCGTACTCCTTCGCGCAGCAGAGCCGGCAGGTGCAGCAGAGGCCCACGGCCACGGCGCAGCCCTCCCAGAACCCGCGCCGCGGGGGGCGCTGGGGCTGTCCGCCGGCACCGGGCGGCAGGCCGCCCGCGCCACCGGCACCACCGCCGACAGGGCCGCCGCCGTAAGGGTTCCCGCCGTAGGGGTTACCGCCGCCGTAGGCGCCGCCCCCGTACGGGTTTCCGCCCCCGAAGGGGTTGCCGGTGCTGTTCATGACCTGGTGCGGCTCACGGCCGTGGCCCTGGTGACCGCAGCCGGTCGTGCCGAAGGCGCGGTCCACGGCGGTGCGGAGCTCATGGACCAGCAGGACGTGGGCCAGCTTGTCGTCGGTGAACTCCGCGTCGCGCAGCGCCAGGCGGATGCCGTGCAGTGCGTCGTCGGCGAGCCTGCGGGCCTCGGCCAGTCCGGTCCCGGTGGCGGTGAGCGGGTTCCAGGCGCCCGACGCGGCGTCGGCCTGCTGGTCCTCGACGGCGTCCAGCAGGTGGGCGAGCCGTCCGAAGAGGCGACCGGCCTCGCTGAGCGGCTCCACGTTCTGCGGCCTCCCCGCCAGTACGGCGGTGTGGGCGAAGGCAGCGGCAGTGGCCGTCTCGGTGGGTTCGGTGACGGTGAGCAGCGAGGTGCCGGGGCCCGCGAGGGCTTCGACACCGGTCTGCCGGTCGACTGCGTCCAGCAGGACGGCGGTGTCGAAGCCGAGCGCCGCGCCGGTGCGCGCACCGGCCCGGTTCCAGCTCCCGGCGACCCGGCGGGCGGCCGCCGCGACCGGGCGCCGCTTCAACAGCCCGTCCCCGTCTGCCACGTGGTCCCGGACCTTGGCTGAGGCCAGCACCAAGGAGACCGCGGCGGCCAGCCGGGCTCCCTCACCGCGGGCGACTGGAGCGGTGCGCATGGCCCGCAGCGGGCAGGGCCCGGCGGTGCGACGCCAGCCGGTGGTCCGCTCCGACTGAGCCTCCGTCAGAACGGAGACTATGAGCCCGTCGTAGTTGGTCACAACTCTGGCGAGCTGTCCGTGGTCGGACCGAAGTGCCAGGCAGAGCCCGCAGAGATGGGCCATCCACTCGGTCTTCAGGCCTTCGGAGAGCCGGTGCGAGCATGGTCTGACGATTCCGAACAAGGGGATCCCCCCGGTTTCGTACGGCTGTGCGGCAGGCATCGTATCCGCCGCTCACACGCATCCGTACGCTCACCACTCACCCATACAGCCTGACTTTCATATTTTGCGTTCCGTCAGGGGCCCTTCCTAGGAAGAACCTTGATGAACCACCACACGTTCTGCACCAGAACCGTCACGAATCCCCTGTGCGGCGTCTATCCACTTGGCACGCGATCCGCATCATGGACGACCATAGGGGTGTGGAGCGTTGAGGAACCGCTGTGAAAGGAGGCGTCCAATGGGATCGGTGCGCAAGGCGAGCGCCTGGCTGGGACTTGTCGAGGACAATGACGACGACCGCTACTACGACGACGAGTACACCGAGGAGACCGGAAACGGCGAACCCTGGGTGACCGACCCCCGTGTACGCGTGGCCTCCGAGGCGGCCCAGGACCACGGCCGCCGGATCGCCACGGTCACGCCGGACGGATTCCGGGACGCCCGCAGTATCGGCGAGCTCTTCCGGGACGGCATCCCGGTGATCGTGAACCTGACGTCCATGGAGCCCTCCGACGCCAAGCGTGTCGTCGACTTCACCGCCGGCCTGACCTTCGGCCTCCGCGGCTCGATCGAGCGGGTCGCCAACCGGGTGTTCCTGCTGACCCCCGCCGACACGCAGATCGTCAACGGGGAGACAACGGGTCGCACGAACGACGGATTCTTCAACCAGAGCTGAAGGGCGGACCGCTCACCGCCGCTCGCTGCCGCGCACCGGACCACGGCCACCGCCGCACGCCGGGTGGGCGGAAGGCGCTCGCCGCGGTCCTGTCCCCGGAACAGGGCGTGTCACCGGAAGGCGTCGATACCGGTGAGTGCCTTGCCCAGCACCAGCTGGTGCATCTCGACGGTTCCCTCGTAGGTGAGCACCGATTCGAGGTTGGTCGCGTGGCGCATCACCGGGTACTCCAGCGAGATGCCGTTGGCACCGAGGATCGTGCGTGAGGTGCGGCAGATCTCGATCGCCTCACGCACATTGTTCAGCTTTCCGAGGCTCACCTGCTCGGGGCGGAGCGTTCCGGCATCCATCCGGCGGCCGAGGTGGTGGGCCAGCAGGATTCCCTTGTGCAGTTCGACCGCCATGTCGGCCAGCTTGGCCTGGGTGAGCTGGAAGCCCCCGATGGGCCGGTCGAACTGCTCGCGTGTCCGGGAGTACTCCAGGGCCGACTCGAAACTGGACCGTGCTGCGCCCATGGCACCCCACACGATCCCGTACCGCGCGTGGTTCAGGCAGCTGAGCGGTCCGCGGAGTCCGGTCACCCCCGGGAGTGCCGCGTCTCCGGGCAGCCGCACCTCGTCCATGACCAGTTCGCTGGTGACCGAGGCCCGCAGGGACCACTTGTGCTTGATCTCGGGCGCGGAGAAGCCGGGGGTGTCGGTCGGCACGGCGAAGCCGCGGACGCCCTCGTCGGTCTGCGCCCAGACCACCGCGACCCCGGCGACGGAACCGTTGGTGATCCACATCTTGCGGCCGCTGAGCACCCAGTCGCCGCCGTCCCGCTTGGCGTGGGCGCGCATGCCCGCGGGGTCGGAACCGTGGTCGGGCTCGGTGAGGGCGAAGCAGCCGATGATCTCGCCGGCCGCCATGCCCGGCAGCCAGCGCTGCTTCTGCTCCTCCGAGCCGAAGCGGTGGATCGCGTACATGGCGAGCGACCCTTGCACGGAGACGAGGGAGCGGATGCCGGAGTCGGCGGCCTCCAACTCCAGGCAGGCCAGTCCGTACTGGACCGCGGTGGCGCCCGCGCAGCCGTAGCCGGACAGCGACATGCCGAGCGCTCCGATGGAGCCGAGCTCGCGGGTCAGCTCGCGGATGCCGGGAAGCTCACCCTTCTCGTACCACTCGGCGATGTGCGGCAGCACGCGGTCGGCCGCCCACGACCGGACGGTGTCGCGGATCGCGAGGTCCTCGGGGCTCAGGAGATCGTCGATACCGAGGGGGTCGGCGGGGTCGAACGGCGGCAGCTTCGACGACGGCGTTGCGGACATGCGGCGGGACCTCCGGCGGCTCTCACGCGGGCTGTGCCCGGCCGGAGGGTGCCCCGGCCGTGGCGGACCACACGAAAACTAGCAGTGGTAGTAACGGCTCGGGGCGACGTTACGGCTCAGTGTGCCGCCCGTCCAGACCGGGTCGTACCGGCAGCCCGCAGGGGGGCCGGCGCGGTCAGCCGCACCGTGATCGGAAGCGACTCGTCCGCCATATGCCGGCCGGCCGTCGCGGCACCGCCCTCGTCCGGGCCGTCTTCCCGGGAACGGGTCCCCTCCCCGCCGCCGTCCCGGCGGCCCGTACCGTCCCGGCCGACGGCACCGGCCGGGCCGTCGGTCCCGGGCTCATGTCCGCGGTCCTCCGGCTCCGTCGTCGCGCCGTGGTGCACCGGGGACGCCGGCGCGGCGCCGGGGAGACCCGCGGTCCCGGCCCGGTGCCCGGCGCCCGGGGCCGCGCCCGCCCCGCCGCCGGTCCGGTCGCGTCCGGCCTGGGAGGGCACGGTGCCCGGGGCCCGCCGGGCCTCCGGGAGTGCCACGTCGGCAGCCGTCCCGGGCCCCTCGCTCCCGGAGTCGGTGTCGGACTCCATGGCCTTCGGCAGCCTCAGCGCGGCCACCGCGCCGAGCAGCAGCAGTCCTGCGCTCACCAGCAGGGTGACGTGGAGGCCGTGGACGAAGGAGTGACGGGCCGCGGTGCGCAGCGCCGCGCCGACCGGTCCGCCGAGCCGCTCCGCGACCTGGTACGCCTCGCCGAGCGAGCGGGCCGCGGCCGCGGCCGCGGCCTGCGGCACCCCGGGGGCGGAGGAGAGCCCGGGGGCGTAGGCGGCGTTCATGACACTGCCGAGCAGTGCGATGCCGAGGCCCGCGCCCAGCTGGTACGAGGTCTCGCCGATCGCCGCGGCCCCGCCTGCGCGGTCCGCGGGTGCCTCGCTGAGCATCGACTCGTACGCCGCGAAGAGGGTCGTCTGGAGGCCGAAGCCGAGCAGCACGAAGCCGGAGGTGAGCAGTGCCGGGCGGTCGTTCTGCCCCATCAGGGTCAGGCAGAGCACGGCGGCCGCGGTGAGCACGAAGCCCAGCGACACCATCGTGCGGGGGCCGAGCCGCCGCAGCGTGAACGATCCGGTCGCCCCGGCCGCCATGGCGGCGAAGGTGAGCGGCAGCAGCCGCAGCCCGGTCTCCAGCGGGCTGAGGTCCAGGACGAGCTGGAGGTACTGGACGGCGATCAGTTCGAGTCCCACCAGCGCCAGCATGGCCAGCACGATGCAGCCGACGGACGTCGCGAAGGCGGTCCTGGTGAACATCGCGATGTCGATCAGCGGATGCTCGCGGCGCTTCTGGCGCCGTACGAAGAGGACGAGCAGGACGGCTCCGACGGACAGCGAGCACGAGGTGGAGGCGTCGAGGAGCGTGTGGCCGCCGCCGAGGCGCTTGACGCCGAGGACCATCCCGAGCACACCGGCCGCGGCCATGAGGGCACCGAGCACGTCCCAGGGCCCGTTGCCGTCGCCCCTGGACTCGGGCAGCAGCCACCGGCCGACCGGCAGGATGACCGCCATCAGCGGAATGTTGACGAGGAAGACCGAGCCCCACCAGAAGTGCTCGATGAGGAAGCCGCCGAGGACCGGTCCGGTCGCGGCGCCCACCGCCGCCACGGCGGTCCAGATGCCGATGGCCGTGGCCCGCTCCCGCCGGTCGGGGAACACCTGGCGAAGGATCGACAGGGTGGCAGGCATGATCATCGCGCCGCCCACCCCGAGCAGGGCGCGGGCCGCGATCAGGATCTCGGGGCTCCGGGCGAGCGCGGCGACGGCGGAGGCCACCCCGAAGAGCCCGTAGCCCAGCAGCAGCACCCTGCGGCGTCCGACCCGGTCGCCGAGCGTGCCGAACAGGATCAGCAGGGAGGCGCAGATCAGCGGATAGGCGTCGACGATCCACAGCAGTGCTATCGCGCTCGGCCGGAGGTCCTCGGTGACCGCGGGGATGGCGACGTGGAGCACCGTCGCATCGAGGGCGACGAGCAGCAGACTGACGCAGAGGACGACGAGCACGACCCAGCGGTTGGCACCGCCGGATCCCTCGTGCCGCCGGGGGGCGCCCAAGGACGGTCGTGAGCCGGCCGTGGTCGTCCCTGTCATGCATGTACCTCCCGCTGCTGGGCCTGCCCCGCGGAGTGACACCCGCTCCCTGGGCGGCACCCTCGTGGGGTGCGCCCGGTACGGGCCCCCCGCGAGTCGGCACCGGTCGATTCGCTCGCGCCCGGCAGGCCTGCGGGAGTCGGTCGTCCGCGGGCCCGGCATCGCCTGGCGAGTGAATCGCCAGCGTACGCGAGTTCAGAGCACCGACGTGTGGTCCACCACCCATGGCGGCGCGCGACGGCGTGTGGCGTGCGCCACGTACCGGACCCGCGGGCGGCGGTTCCGGAGCGCACCGGCGTCGCACCTTATCGCCCGGGAATTCCCGGAACGGCGGAGCCTGGAGGCAATTACGTGGTACGGAAACACCCTTCCCGACACGCCGGGGAAAGAAAAGAGGCCAAGGTCACTTGCAATTCGCATCGACCCATGAATAACCGGTGGCGTGAGACATACTCCACATCACATGGTCATCACGAACAGCCGGGATCGGCAGGGCCGCACACTCACTCGCTGTAACGTCGATTGACGTGCGTACCGATGGAATCTTCGCCCGGCTGGACCGGGAGCTGGAGCCGCCGAAGATAGAGATCCCGCGGATGAGCCGTACCCGCCAGGTCCTCTTCGGCTCGACGCTGGCCTTCTACGCGGCCATCGTCGTCGCCGTGCTGACCACCTCCTGGCTGGTGACCCTGGACTGGAAGGTCATGCTCTTCCGGCCGTACGAGCAGTGGCCGGCGATCCACGCCACGCTCGACTACTTCGTGGTGCTGGGCCAGCGCGGGCCCACCGCCGTGATGGTGGCGGCCTGGCTGGGATGGCGCTCCTGGCGGCAGCACACGCTGCGCCCGCTGCTGGTGCTCGGTGCGTCGCTGCTGCTGCTGAACGTGACGGTCGGTTCGGTCAAGCTGGGTCTGGGCCGCCTCGGCCCGCACTACGCGACGGAGATCGGCTCGGCCGAGATGTTCGCCGGCGGCGACATATTTCCTTCGGGCCACACCGCGAACGCCGTGGTCACCTGGGGCATCCTGTCGTATCTGGCGACCACTCCGAAGGCCCGGCGCCGCCTGTCGGTGCTGTCGGCGGTCGTCGCGCTCGGCGTGGGCGCGACCACGGTCTACCTCGGTACGCACTGGCTGAGCGACGTGCTGCTCGGCTGGGCCGCCGGGCTGCTGATCCTGCTGGCCCTGCCCTGGTTCGAGCCGGTGATCGGCCGGACCGAGGCATGGATCTTCGCGATGCGCGAACTGTGGCGTGCGCGCAGCCGCGGCGCCGTCCCGGCGCTGCCGGTCCCCGTCGCCCCGGCCGCTCCGCGTCCGGTGATAACGGCGCAGCGGCGGCCCGCCGAGGAGGCCGTTCCGGCCGCGGAGCCGGTGCGCGCCGGGGCCCCGGCGCGTCCCGCGGCCGCCCGGACCGCCCCGCACGCCGCCCACACGAAGCACTCCGCTCCGCGTGCGCACGCCGGCCGGCCGGAGCGTGCACCGCTCGCCCCGGTGGGCGGCAGACGGGCCCAGCACTCCGACCGTGCGGCGCGCGGTGCGGGGCAGCCCCGGGTGGTGCCCGGCGGCTGACCCGACGCGACGCCGAAGGCCCCGCCGGCTCCTGGAACCTGAGCTCATGGAACCGTCGGGGCCTTTGTCGTGCTGGTACGGGTGCGGGCCCGCGAGTCGAGTACGGGATGCGGGCGTTACGGGTGCGGGGCGCGCGGGCCGGGCCGGGCGCCGGGGACGGGGCCGCTCACGGGCGGAGCCGGACCAGGGGTGCGCCGACGCCCGTCCCCCTGGCCGGTGCACAGGCCCGCCGGGGCCTCCCAGGGGCTCAGCCGGGCCAGCAGCGGGTCACGGCCCCGCCGTCGACCTCGAAGTTGATCCGGCCCTCCAGGAACTCGAGGGTGATGATCGCGCCGGGCGGCAGGCTGCGCACCGTGGTCCAGCCGCGGGCGCGGGCCCGCCGTTCGGCCTCCTCGGCGTCGAGGCCCACATAGGAGGCGGGGATGTCGTCGGGCTGGGACGGGGTCGGATTCGGTGGCATGGAGTCACCGTAGGCGGCCCCGGAGGGTGACGGAAGGGCCGGAGGGATGGGTTCCGCGCATGGTCACGTCCGCCACTGGTCACACTTGTGTCACAGGATCATGACACCCGTACCCTTCGAACAACGTCACCCGAACGGGCAGTTCCCGGCCCGTTCCAGCGCTATTCCGCACCCTTCCGCGGATGCCCGGAAATCCCCGCCGAATTCCCCACGGCACGCCCGTGGAGCGGCCTTGGAATTCCTTGCTCCCGATGTACCGTCATGCTCTGGCGGCCCATAGGGAATTCACCGGTCCGTCACATGATCCGCACGGCGCGAGCAGGCCGCCGAAGCGCCCCGGTTTCCGGCGCGGACCCACTCCGTCGCACCGGCCCGGCCGCGCGCACGACGGCCCCCGCCGGCCCGTCGGCGGGGCCCGGGCCGCGCAACCCGAGGGAGCAGTGATGGGGACGGAGACGGCGGCGGAGCCGGCCGCGGGGCGCCCGCCGCGTGCCCGGACACCGGGCCGGGTGGCACTGGACTGGATCACCACCACCGATCACAAGAAGATCGGGCACCTCTACCTGATCACCTCGTTCGTCTTCTTCCTGATCGCCGGGCTGATGGCGATGCTGATGCGTGCCGAGCTGGCCCGGCCGGGCCTCCAGCTGATGTCGAACAACTCGTTCAACCAGGCGTTCACCCTGCACGGCACGATCATGCTGCTGCTGTTCGCGACGCCGACCTTCGCGGGCTTCGCCAACGAGATCGTGCCGCTGCAGATCGGGGCACCCGACGTGGCCTTCCCGCGGCTGAACATGTTCTCGTACTGGCTGTTCCTCTTCGGCGGCCTGATGGTGCTGGGCTCGCTGCTCCAGCCGACCGGGCCCGCCTCGTTCGGCTGGACCGCCTACGCGCCGCTGAACAGTCTCGAACGCTCCCCCGGTCTCGGCGCCGACCTGTGGATCATGGGGCTGGCGCTCTCCGGCTTCGGCACGATCCTCACGTCGGTGAACTTCCTGGTCACGATCATCGGGATGCGGGCGCCGGGGATGACGATGTTCCGGCTGCCCATCTTCACGTGGAACATCCTGTTCACCACGATCCTGGTGCTGATGGCGTTCCCGGTGCTCGCCGCGGCACTGCTGGTCCTGGAGGCGGACCGGCGGTTCGGCGCGGTGGTGTTCGAGGCGGAGTTCGGCGGGGCGCTGCTGTGGCAGCACCTCTTCTGGTTCTTCGGCCACCCCGAGGTGTACATCATCGCGCTGCCGTTCTTCGGCATCGTCACCGAGATCATCCCGGTGTTCTCCCGCAAGCCGATCTTCGGCTATGTGACCCTCGTGGGCGCCACTATGGCGATCACCGGACTGTCGGTGGTGGTGTGGGCGCACCATATGTTCGTCACGGGCGCGGTGTTGCTGCCGTTCTTCTCCATGCTGTCGTTCCTGATCGCCGTCCCGACCGGGGTGAAGTTCTTCAACTGGACCGGCACGATGCTGAACGGCTCGCTGTCGTTCGAGACCCCCATGCTGTGGTCCATCGGCTTCCTGGTGAGCTTCCTGCTCGGCGGGCTGACCGGGGTCATCCTGGCCTCGCCGCCGATGGACTTCCCCACCAACGACAGCTACTTCGTGGTGGCCCACTTCCACTACACGGTCTTCGGCACGGTCGCCTTCGCGACCTTCGCCGGCTTCTACTTCTGGTGGCCGAAGTTCACCGGCAGGATGCTCGACGAGCGGCTGGGACGCATCCACTTCTGGACCCTCTTCGTGGGGTTCCACATCACGTTCCTGGTGCAGCACTGGCTGGGCGCCGAGGGCATGCCGCGCCGGTACGCGGACTACCTGGCGGCAGACGGGTTCACCACGCTCAACACGGTCTCGACGATCGGGTCGTTCCTGCTGGGCATGTCGACGCTGCCGTTCCTCTACAACGTCTGGAAGACCCACAGGTACGGCGAGAAGGTGACCGTCGACGATCCCTGGGGGTTCGGCCGCTCACTGGAGTGGGCGACCTCCTGCCCGCCGCCCCGGCACAACTTCACCGCCCTGCCGAGGGTCCGGTCCGAGTCGCCCGCCTTCGATCTGCACCACCCCGAGTTCGCGGCCCTGAGGCCGGCCGTTCCGGAGGCTCCGCACGACGAGATCAGCCGGGGGCGTCCAGCGCCCGGGACAGACGGTCCCTCAGCACCCTGATGTGCGCGGTCAGTTCGGGCGGCTCGACCACCTCGAAATCGAGTCCCATCAGCATCACGTGGATGACCAGGACATCGAGCGACGCGGCCCCCGTGCGCAGCAGACAGCGGTCCGGGCCGTCGGGCTCCAGCACCCCGTCGGAGGGGCCGATCAGCTGCGCGGCCTCCTCGGCGGACGCCTGGAGCCTGATCACCGCGCATGCCGAGTAGGCGCCGGTGGAGACGCCCCGCGACACATAGGCGGCGAGGTCCTCGGCGGGCGGGGTACGCGGCGCGAAACGCGGACCGTGCGGCGGCCTGGGCACGATCCGGTCGGCCCGGAAGGTCCGCCAGTCGGAGCGGTCCAGGTCCCAGGCGACCAGGTACCAGCGGTGCTCCGTGCACACCAGGCGGTGCGGTTCGACGGTCCTGCGGGTCGCGGCCCCGTCATGATCGCGGTACTCGAAGCGCAGCCGCTCGCTGTCCCGGCAGGCGTTGGCCAGCTCGGTCAGCACGGAGGCGTCCACCCGGGACCGGGGTCCGCCGCGCAGCATCGGCACGGTGAAACCGTTGAGCGCCCCGACCCGGCGGCGCAGCCGGTCCGGCAGCACCTGCTCCAGTTTGGCGAGAGCCCGTACGGACGTCTCCCCGATGCCCTCGATGCCGTGCCCCGCGGCGGTGCGCAGTCCGACCGCGACCGCCACGGCCTCCTCGTCGTCCAGGAGCAGGGGCGGCAGCTGCGCCCCCTTGCCCAGCTGGTAGCCGCCGCCGGTGCCCGGACTGGAGTGCACCGGGTAGCCGAGTTCGCGGAGCCGGTCGACGTCACGCCGTACGGTGCGCGGGGTGACGCCGAGCCGGTCGGCCAGTTCGGCGCCGGACCATTCGCGGTGGGCCTGCAACAGGGACAGCAGGCGCAGCAGTCGTGCCGAGGTCTCCAGCATGGAACCGAGTCTGCCAGCCGTCGAGGACGGGCACGGTCCTCAAGCCCCCCGGGGGCTCATATCGCGTTCCCGGTCCACAGCGCGAAATCGTTGTCACCGTTGTAGTACGGGCGGACCACGGACCGGGGGCTGCCGGGGACGGGCTGGGCGGGGTACACGAAGACGTCCTGTTTGTCGGCGACGTCGTCGAGGATCCGGGACACCTTGATGCCGGGTGCGCCCTCGTCGGGGTGCAGCCACAGGAACCAGGACCGGTGCTCCTCTCCGCGGTCCTCGTCCAGCGCCCCGTACGGCACCGTGAACGAGAACCGGTCGTCCCCGCCCGTCACCGGGACATGGAACGAGGGGCTCTCGCCGCGCTTGCGGAACTGCCGCACCTCGACGGACGCCCGGTCGCCCGGCACGGCCCCGTACAGCCTGCCGGTGACGGTCAGCTCGCCGTCGCCGAAGGCGATGTCGCCGGCCTCGGCGTGCGGTTCGCGCACCCAGCTGCGGACCACCAGGGTGCCCTCGCGGGCGGCACACGGGATGCGCACCACGATCCGCGGGTGGTCCGGCTCCGGTGTGCGGTCCACCAGGCTGCGCAGGTCGCCGACGCCCGGCTCGATGCGGTGATCGGCCCCGTCACCCCAGTCGGCACAGGCGTCCCAGTGGCCTTCGGCCAGCTCCACGGTGCTCGGCAGCACCGCGCGCAGCCGGCCCGCGTCCGTGGGCGTGAGCGGCAGCCGCATCTCGTCCTGCGGCGCCTTCCCGCCGCGCCGTCTGAGCACCAGCGCCGCGTCGCCGACCGCCGTGGCCGTGATGTCGAAGGTCAGCCCGCCGGCCGAGTCGGCCGTGCAGTCCGCGCGCGGAGCCGGCGCGTCGGGAGTGGGGGCGGTCATGCGGTCTGTCCCTTCCGGAGCACGGAGACGGCCTTCTGCCGCAGCGCATGAGCCCCGTCGAGGACGCCGCTGCGGGTGCGGTGCAGGGATTCGCGCAGCGGTCCGTACGAGCGGGAGCCCGCGCCACGCGCCAGCAGTTCGGTGAACAGCGCCTCGTGGCGCTCGGCGACGCGGGCGGGATCGAAGCGGGCCGCGTTCCGGAGCGCGGCGCGACCCATCCGCTGCCGCAGCGCCGCGTCGCCGACGAGCTCCCCGAGCGCCCTCGCGATCGCGCCGACGTCCCCCATGGGGACGAGACGGCCGTCGACACCGTCCTCGATGATCTCGCGCGGCCCGTTCGGGCAGTCCGTCGACACGACCGGCACCCCGCAGCGCATGGCCTCGACGATGGTCATGCCGAACGACTCGTGGTCGGAGGTGACGGCGGCGACCGAGCCCTTGACCCACTCCGGCTCCAGCGGGCTCGCGGGGCCCATCA
Organism: Streptomyces sp. NPDC030222; assembly: GCF_055573115.1. Taxonomy (NCBI): domain Bacteria; kingdom Bacillati; phylum Actinomycetota; class Actinomycetes; order Kitasatosporales; family Streptomycetaceae; genus Streptomyces; species Streptomyces sp. NPDC030222. Next base: position 49,448 of record NZ_JBVICA010000010.1, on the reverse strand, counting down.
GGAACACCCGGTTGTGCAGACCGAGTTCGTGAATGAGGGACCGCAGTGCCTCCTTCTCGTTGCCGGTGGAGTCACCGGCGCCGAATATCCGCAGGCCCCAGTCGGGGTGTTCCGCCACCACGTCGGCGAAGGCCCGGACGAGCAGGTCGTAGCGTTTGATGCGGGTGAGCCGACCGGCCGCGACGATCCACTTCCCGGTGCCGTCGCCGGGCGGGAGCGACGGGGCCGGCACGCTGTTCGACACGGCTTCTATCCGCACCCCCGGCAGGCCCAGCCGGCGGTAGGCGCGCGCGTCGGCCTTCGTGACGGTCGTGATCGCGTCCAGCAGCGGATAGCAGTGGTCCAGTTCGCGGCGCAGACGGTAGCCGTGGCTGCCCAGGGTGAGGTGCTCCTGGCCGACGCGGACGAGGCCGCGCCGGGTCTGCCGGGTGATGTGGACGTTGAGCCCGGGCCGGGTGCCGACGACGACATCGGCCTCCAGCGACCGGAGATGCGCACCGATCCGGGCGTCGGTGAGGCTGCTGTACTGCGGGTGGCGGCCGTCTCCGCGGGGGAACACCCTGGCGGGCCGGGCGTGTTCGGGAGCGTCCCCCTCGTAGCCCGGGGTGTTCCGGCGGATGTCGACGAGGTGACCGAGCCGTACACCCTCCGGGGCGACCAGCAGGGGTTCGTCGCGGTGCCGGAACACGGACACGATCTCCACGTCGTGCTGCTCGGCGAGAGTGCCGGCGAGCGTGAAGGTGCTCCGTATGGTGCCTCCGATGCCGTACGCGTTGTGCAGCAGGAAAGAGATGTGCATGCGTCGCCGTGTCCCCCAGCTCGTCCTCTGGACGTTGTGCTCCCCCGTGGTCGCCCTGGACTGTACCCCGTGGGTGTGACCCGGCCGTTTCAGGGGCGGTACGGCGGTTGGGGAACGTCGTCCCGATTCGGTCCCGCCTCCCGGGGGTTGGGCCCGGACCGTCCGGTGCCGGGGATCCGGTGGTGTCAGCAACCCGGCAGCGCCGTCCGGCCGTTGCCGCTCATCTCCACCAGCGTGCACAGCGTCTTCGTGGAGACCTTCCAGGTGCCGTCCTGGAGCACCGCGTCCCCCTTCGCGTCGGGCAGCGCCTTGACGCCCGAGACCACCAGGTCGTAGGTGACGTCCGCCCCGGTGGCCGACGTGAACGTCACCTCCTTCACATCGGCGGACGTCTGCGCCGACCGCTCGTCGGCGCCGAAGAGGAGGAGGGCCGGGCGCAGCTGCTCGCCGTTCTCCAGCAGGCCGACCTTCTCGTCGGTGGGCGTGTCCCCGTCGAAGAACGCCACCCAGTTCTGCTCGATCTCCTCCTCGGCCGCGGCGGGGTCGGAGGGCCTGTCCCCCGTCCCTTCGGCCGCCTCCGCCGGCGGCACGACCGCCGTCGGGCTGGCCGTCCCGGTGCCGCCGTCACCGCCGCCGTCCGCACACCCCACCGCCGTGGGCATCAGCACCAGCACCGTGGCGGCGGCCCATACGGCGGTGCGCGGACGTCTCACAGAAACCATGGCTCACCACCAGGTGTCGGAGCGAGCCGGGCGGCTCGACGGTCGGAGGGCGTATCCCTGCGGGCATCCTGCAATGGATCAGCCCGGGTCACCACTTGGACTGACCCGCCGTCGGGACCGGGGTCCGGCCACGGAGGCACGACGGGGCACCGTGCGGTACGCCGTTGCGGTGATGCGGGGGCACATGGGCGGCCGCTGTCCCGGGGGGCGGGCCGACGCGACGAGGCGTGCGGCGATCCGTCCGGGCGGAGGGCACGGCGCAGGAGCGCAGGCGTCGCGTGCGGGGCGCACGGGCAGCGCGCGGCAGTACCGGGCAGAGCAGGCGCGGGCTTGGTGCAGACGGCACGCAAACGGGTCGGGCGGAGCGGTCAAGCGAAGCGACCGCGGCCGGGCAGGCGCGGGCGGCTCAGCTCCGTGCGATCGGGGACGCGGAGCCGGGTGGGAGGGTGAGCATCGCACCCGGGTGGATGAGATCCGGGTCGGGGCCGATGGCCATGCGGTTGGCCGTGTGGAGGGCCCGCCAGCCGCCGGGGATCCGGTAGCGGCGGCTGACGGCTGCGAGCGTCTCGCCGGGCTTCACGAAGTGGGCACGGCCCGAGAGCCCGTAGCGCCTGGAGCAGGTGGGCCAGGCCCGCCAGCCCTGCCGGGCGGCGACGCGTTCGCCGACGGTGATCTGCTGGGGGCGGGTGGCGAGATCGGCGCGCCCGGCGTAGGCGAGGCCGCCGTGCTCGATCCAGGTCGCGTTCCGGAACTGGAGGCCGCCGTAGAAGCCGTTGCCGGTGTTGATGTGCCAGTTCCCGGCGCTCTCGCAGAAGGCGAGGCAGCCCCAGGGCCATTGGTCGGTGGCACAGGCGGGGGTGGCGGCCGCACGGGTGACGGAGACCCCACGCTCGCCCGTCGGCGGGGCATGCGCCGCCGCGGTCTGCGCCCCCAGGGGTACGAGGACGAGCAGTGCGGCGATCAGCGGGGCCGGTCCGTGGCGGTCTGTCGGCATCGGCCGACACTGGCACCGGGGGCCGGGGCGGCACGGGCGCCGCGCGGACGCGACGGCCCCGCCCCACCCGGTCGGCCGACCGGGTGGGGCGGGTTCGGTCGGTTCAGACGGCCAGCCTCTGACCGGGCCGGATGACGTCGGCGTCGGCACCGATGACCTCGCGGTTGGCGGTGTGGAGGTCCTGCCATCGGGTGCCGTGGGCGGCGGCGATGCCGCTCAGTGTGTCACCGTGCCGGACGGTGTACGTCCCACGGGACGTACCGCGGTCGGTGCGCGCGGAGGCGCGCTGCTCGGCGGCCGTCCGCGCGGCGGAGGCGGCGGCCGCGGACTTCTTCACGGACGAACCCGCGGCGGCCGTGGCGGACCCGGTGGCCCCGGCGGGCTTCGCCGGCCTGACGGGCTTCCAGGGCTTGGCAGGCGGCGTCCAGGGCTTGGCGGGCTTCGCCGGTGCCTCGGCGATGTCGGGCGCCGGGCCGGATGCCCCCGCCCGTGCCGCGCAGGTCGGCCAGGCGCCCCAGCCCTGGGCGCGCTGCACCTTGGTGGCGACGGCGATCTGCTGCGACTTGGTCGCCCGGTCGGCGGTCGCCGCGTAGGCGCCCCCGCCGTACGCGCGCCAGGTGGCGGCGGAGAACTGCAGTCCGCCGTAGTAACCATTGCCGGTGTTGATGTGCCAGTTCCCGCCGCTTTCGCAGCGGGCGATGCGGTCCCACACTCCTGCGTCGGCCGCGGCGGCGTCGCCCGCGGTGGCGGCGAGGAGGGCCAGAGGCGCCACCAGGGAGGCGGCGACAAGGGTGGCCGTACGGGAACTCGAAGGCATCTCTTTCCTTTCGGAGGACCCGGAAAGTCCCTTGGGCGGTACGCCCCTTGGCGCGTCCGGCGCCATGGGCCCGTACCGCCCCGCCCCGCCGGGGGTCGTGCTGGTGGTGCTGGTCTCCGCTCCCGGTCCGGCGATGGTGCTGCCGGGCCGACGGGAGGTGGCGGGCGTTCCGGGCGGTGCTCGTTGCACACGGCCGAGGAATCTAGGCAGCACATTGCCCGCGACTCAACCAAACGCCCCTTTCCGCAGGCCAGTTGACGATTACCGCCGGTATCAGCAACTTTCGGCCACCCCTTTGATCCATGGATTTCGGCATATATCGACCTGCCGTGCGTGCGACCTGTGTTCGAGCTCACCCCCCGAAACACCGTGCAGCTTGCCGTTGTTGACACGGAGTGACATCTTCCGCCGCCGAGTTCACCCTGCGCGCCCATTGGTTCGATTCCGTTCGCCTGCGCGCGTGACTCCGCCCACAGATCCCCCGTTGTCATCGGTACGAGCCGGGAACAGCCCGGCTCACGCACCTAGTTCGAGGAGTCACCCGTGCCGCGCATGCTCGACGTCAGTCAGGACGTACGCGCCGAGATCGGCGACGAAGAAGCCGACCGGCTGCTCGCCGGGGACAGTGCCCCGGGCACCTACGACTGCACCTCCTGCCGCACTCAGGGCGACTCCCAGCAGGAGCGGACCAGCACGGTGCTGTTCGTGGGCGAGGAGACCGCGGTCCTCGCGTTCGCCCACGCCACCTGCATCCCGTCGCAGGTCGTCAAGGTCTCCGAGGAGCAGCTCCAGGGTGCCGTCCGCAGCATCACGGGCTCGGGCTACGACCCGGTGCCGAGCGCCCCCGCCGAACAGGCGGTGCTCGGTGTGACGAGCGGCCTGGTGCTGGTGGAGGGCGATCTGCACCCGGCGTTGGTGGTCGAACCGACCGCCCCGATCTCCCGCCCCGGTTCCTTCGCCGCGCACGACGAGTTCCTGCCGCTGCTCGTCGAGCAGGGCTTCTCGCCGGTCCCCCACGTGGACAAGCTGCCCGGCGTGCTGCGCGGCTGGTCGGTCCTGCTGGCCATGGGGCAGCTGCACGCGATCCTGCAGCCCGGCGTCGGCGGCCCGGTCTCCTGGTGGCAGGCCCACCAGCCGCTCCACGTGACCGACGGCTGGCGTGCCGCGGCCAACAAGTCGAAGACGGTCCTGGTCTACTGCGCACCGGTCGGCACGATCGGCCAGCAGTCCCGGGAGGACCTGCTGCGGGACGCCCTGGACCAGGCGGCGGCGCGCGGCGTGCTGGTGGCCGCCGCCATGCCGCTGGCGGGCACCTGAGCGAAGGCCCGCCGCAGTGGACGCGGTTCGTCAGCGCCACGGGCCCGGGGTACCCGCGGACCGTGATATCTCGGTACAGACCGCATCCCGCGGGCGACGGGGTCGTTGGCACCTACGTGCACTCATACGACCCCGCCCGCCAGCCGTACCAGAGCTCGATCCCCTCCATGCGTCCCTCGCACGAGACGACGGTCAGCTCCTCCTCCCCCACCCCGATCTACGACGCGCTGTACTCCGAGTACCGCCGTGCGTTCCGCGCCCTGCCGGGCGACCGGACGGGGGAGGAACAGCTCCGCTTCCACGGCTTCGGCACCGTCCACCATGCCGGCCGCGGCTGGCAGAACGCGGGATACGTCGCAAGTTCCGGGTACGGCGGCCAGCACGGCGAGTCCGGCTCGTGGAACAGCAGCGGGCGGCAGCACCCGGGGCGTCCGCTCCCGGCGGCGCTGCCGCCCGCTCCGCGCCGGGGCAGCTGACCCCGGCGGCTTCTGTTCTCTCTCCCGCCGCTCTCCCGTGGTGCTCGGCCGGCGCCTTGGCACAGGCCCGCCACCGGCCGACGGCCTGCGGCTACTTCTTCTTGCCGCGCTTCTCCCGTACCCGCACCGAGATGTGGATCGGGGTGCCCTCGAACCCGAACTCCTCGCGCAGCCGACGCTCCACGAAACGCCGGTAGCCGTGCTCCAGGAAGCCGGACGCGAAGAGGACGAACCGCGGGGGCTTGGTGCCGGCCTGCGTCCCGAACAGGATCCGCGGCTGCTTGCCGCCGCGGATCGGGTGCGGGTGCGCGGCGACCAGCTCGCCGAGGAAGGCGTTCAGCCGCCCCGTCGGCACCCGGGTCTCCCAGCCCGCCAGCGCCGTCTCGATGGCCGGAACGAGCTTCTCCATGTGCCGCCCGGTCCGGGCCGACACGTTCACCCGGGGCGCCCACGAGACCTGCTGCATCTCGGTCTCGATCTCGCGCTCCAGGTAGTAGCGGCGCTCCTCGTCGAGGGTGTCCCACTTGTTGTACGCGATCACCAGCGCACGCCCCGCCTCGACGGCCATGGTGATGATCCGCTGGTCCTGGACGCTGATGGACTCGGTGGTGTCGATCAGGACCACCGCGACCTCGGCCTTCTCGACGGCGGCCGCGGTCCGCAGCGAGGCGTAGTAGTCGGCGCCCTCCTGGAGGTGGACCCGCTTCCGGATACCGGCCGTGTCGACGAACTTCCAGGTCTGGCCGCCGAGTTCGATGAGCTCGTCGACCGGGTCGCGGGTGGTCCCGGCCAGTTCGTTGACGACGACGCGCTCCTCGCCTGCGACCTTGTTCAGCAGCGAGGACTTGCCGACGTTCGGACGGCCGATGAGGGCGACGCGGCGGGGACCGCCCACCGCGGCGCCGAACGTCTGCTCGGGCGCTTCCGGCAGGGCCTTCAGCACCTCGTCGAGGAGGTCGCCGGTACCACGGCCGTGCAGCGCGGAGACCGGGAAGGGCTCGCCGAGGCCCAGCGACCACAGCATCGCGGCGTCGGCCTCACCGGACGGTCCGTCGACCTTGTTGGCCGCCAGCACCACCGGCTTGCCGGCTCGGCGTAGCAGCTTGACGACGGCCTCGTCGGTGTCGGTCGCGCCGACGGTGGCGTCCACGACGAAGACCACCGCGTCGGCGGCGTCGATCGCGAACTCGGCCTGGGCGGCGACGGACGCGTCGATGCCGAGCACGTCCTGCTCCCAGCCGCCGGTGTCGACGACCTTGAAGCGGCGGCCGGCCCACTCGGCCTCGTAGGTGACGCGGTCGCGCGTCACTCCGGGCTTGTCCTCGACGACCGCCTCACGACGGCCGATGATGCGGTTGACCAGGGTCGACTTGCCGACGTTCGGCCGGCCGACGACGGCGAGGACGGGCAGCGGGCCGTGACCGGCCTCCTCGATCGCGCCTTCGACGTCCTCGAGGTCGAAGCCCTCCCCCGCGGCGAGCTCCATGAACTCCGCGTACTCGGCGTCGCCAAGTGCCCCGTGGTCGTGCTGGTCGTTCATGAAGTCCGTTCCTCGTCGTTCGTGGTGATCGGTGAGCGTGGGCTCACTACTGTTGAGTCTCGCCTAGCGCCCGGTGAGGCGCCTGGCGTTTTCCAGGTGGGCGGTGAGGTGCTCCTGGATGCGCAGCGTGGCCTCGTCCAGCGCTTTGCGTGTACGCCTGCCACTGCCGTCGCCCGCCTCGAAGGCGTCGCCGAAGACGACGTCCACCCGGCTGCGCAGCGGCGGCAGGGCGGATATGAGCCGGCCCTTGCGCTCGGTGCTGCCGAGGACGGCGACCGGGACGATCGGCGCCCCGGACCGTACGGCGAAGTAGGCGAGTCCGGCGCGCAGCGAGGCGAAGTCGCCCTCGCCCCGGGTGCCCTCGGGGAAGATCCCGAGGACGCCGCCGTTCTCCAGCACGCCGAGGGCGCTGGTGACGGCGGTTCGGTCGGCGCTCGTGCGGTCCACCTTCAGCTGACCGATTCCGGTCAGGAACCGGCCCAGGGGTCCGACGAACGCCTCCTTCTTGATCAGGAAGTGCACGGGCCGAGGCGCGGTGCCCATCAGTATCGGGCCGTCGATGTTGTGCGAGTGGTTGACGGCGAAGATCACCGGACCGGAGGCCGGGACCCGCCAGGCGCCGAGGACGCGCGGCCTCCACAGGGAGTGCATCAGCCCGATCCCTATGCCCCGGCCGACCGCGGCACCCTTCTCGGAGGGAACGTCCGTCACGCGGTCCGCCGCTCCTCGACGAGGGTGACGACGCACTCGACGACCTGCTCGAGGGTCAGCTCGGTGGTGTCCACCTCGATGGCGTCGTCGGCCTTGGCGAGCGGGGAGGTCTTGCGGCCCGAGTCGGCGGCGTCCCGCTGGATGAGCGCGGCCTTGGTGGCGGCGAGTCCCGTCGCCTGGGTGCCCTTCAGCTCGCCGTTGCGGCGGGCGGCACGGGCCTCCGCGGAGGCCGTGAGGAAGATCTTGACGTCGGCGTCCGGCAGGACGGTCGTCCCGATGTCGCGGCCCTCGACGACTATGCCGTTCGCGGCGGCGGCCGCGATGGACCGCTGGAGGTCGGTGATCACCGCGCGGACCTCGGGCACCGCGCTGACCGCGCTCACCTTGGAGGTGACCTCCTGGGTGCGGATCGGGCCTGCGACGTCCACGCCGTCGGCCGTGATCGTCGGGGCCGACGGATCGGTACCGGAGACGATGACCGGCTTGCCGGAGGCGATGGCCACGGCGGCGGCGTCGTCCGTGTCGACACCGTTGGTGATCATCCACCAGGTGATCGCCCGGTACTGGGCGCCGGTGTCCAGGTAGCTCAGACCGAGCTTGGCGGCCACGGCCTTGGAAGTGCTGGACTTGCCCGTGCCGGAGGGGCCGTCGATGGCGACGATCACGGATTCCACGGTGGTGGACACCTTCCTGGTGCTCGGGGTGTGCGGGGCGAAGCGGTCGGCCCCACACAAGGTTACCGACTCTCCGTAGCGCTCCGGCCCGCGGCTGCGGGCTGCCCGGCGGCCGGGCCGGCCGGGCCGCCGCTCCCGGAAGCTCGCTGCCGCCACGGCGGCCCGCGCCGGGCAGCTCGTCCCCGGCGGTAGCGGGTCGTTCCGGCAGCAGCACCCCACCCAGCCGGTCCCGCAGTCGGCCGAGGGCGGGCCGACGACCAGGAAGGAGCGGCCGGGCAAGGGGCGGCCGGGCAGCAGTCGACCGGGCGCACAGGCGACCGCGGATCGCCCCCACCCGACGCCGGGGCGGACCTCCGTCAGCAGGAAACCGCCGCCGCCCCGGCCCGGCGTCGGCCAGGACCGGCCTGCTGCAACGGACCCGATGCGAGGACGGACCCACCACGAGGACGGACCTACTGGCGGATCGACCACCCCTGCTCGCGAAGGGCGGCGCTGAGGACGGGCGCGGCGGCCGGTTCGACCATGATCTGGACGAGGCCGGCCTGCTGCCCGGTGGCGTGCTCGATGCGCACGTCCTCGATGTTGACGCCGGCACGTCCGGCGTCGGCGAAGATGCGGGCCAGCTCGCCCGGGTGGTCGCCGATGAGCACGGCGACGACCTCGTACGTGGCGGGCGCCGCGCCGTGCTTGCCGGGCACGCGGGTCCGGCCGGCGTTGCCGCGGCGCAGCACGTCCTCGATGCCCTCGGCTCCGTCCCGGCGCCTGCCCTCGTCGGAGGACTCCAGGGCGCGCAGGGCGCGGACCGTCGCGTCCAGGTCGGCGGCGACGCCGGCGAGCACGTCGGCGACGGGTCCGGGGTTCGCGGAGAGGATCTCCACCCACATCCGCGGGTCCGACGCTGCGATCCGGGTCACGTCCCTGATGCCCTGCCCGCAGAGCCGTACGGCGCTCTCTTCGGCCTCCTCCAGCCGGGCCGCGACCATCGAGGAGACGAGCTGCGGGGTGTGCGAGACCAGCGCGACGGCCCGGTCGTGGGCGTCGGCGTCCATGACCACGGGCACGGCACGGCACAGCGCGACGAGTTCCAGGGCGAGGTTGAGCACCTCGGTGTCCGTGTCCCGGGTGGGCGTGAGGACCCAGGGGCGGCCCTCGAAGAGGTCGGCGGTGGCGGCGAGCGGCCCCGAGCGTTCCTTGCCGGCCATCGGGTGCGTACCGATGTACGCGGTGAGGTCCAGGCCCGCGGCCTCCAGCTCCCGGCGCGGCCCGCCCTTCACACTGGCGACGTCGAGGTAGCCGCGGGCGATCCCACGGCGCATGGCATCGGCGAGCGTGCCGGCCACGTGGGACGGCGGTACGGCGATCACGGCGAGGTCGACCCTGCCCTCGGGGGCCTGGTCCGTGCCGGCGCCGAGCGCGGCTGCGGTGCGGGCCCGGGCGGGGTCGTGGTCGGCGAGGTGGACGTCGACGCCGCGTCCGGCGAGGGCGAGCGCGGCGGAGGTGCCGATCAGTCCGGTTCCGATGACGAGTGCGGTTCTCACTGGGCGATGTCCTTGCGCAGGGCGGCCGCGGCACCGAGGTAGACGTGCGAGATCTCCGACTTGGCCCGTCCGGTCTCGATGTGCGCGAGGACACGGACGACGCGCGGCATCGCCCCGGCGACGTCGAGCTCCTGCGCGCAGATCAGGGGGACGTCGACGATCCCGAGCTTGCGCGCCGCTGCGGCGGGGAAGTCGCTGCGCAGGTCGGGCGTGGCCGTGAACCAGACGCTGATCAGATCGTCGGACGTCAGGCCGTTGCGTTCCAGGACCGCGGTGAGCAGGGCTCCCACCTGCTCTTCCATGTGGCCGGCATCGTCCCGCTCCAGCTGGACGGCGCCTCGGACCGCTCGTACCGCCACGTTGTGCTCCTTACCTGCGAGTGCTGTGATCAGCGTAGGGGGTAGCCACCGGGCGTACGAGTGCGGCGGCCGCCCTCCGAGACGGGCGGCCGCCGCTGCGTGGACATGGCGGGCGGCCGGCACTCTCCGGTCGACGTAGGAACCACTCCGCCGGGCGTGAGTCCCAGTCCCCGCGGGGATACGTCGCCCGGCGCGCAGTCGGCCCGGGTGGGTCAGATCTGCTGCTGCCGGATGATCTCCTCCGGTGAGGCGCCCTGAGGGATCCGGCCGTCCGGGGTCAGCTGGTCCACGGCCACGGGGAGTTTCCGGGCGATCTCGTCGGCAGCCTGCTGCGGGCTGACGCCGGACTGTTCAGCGACATGCCGGAGAGTCTCCTCGGAAAGGGCCTCCGTGATCTGCCCGCCGGTGACCTGCTGGTTCTCCCCGGTGCCCACCCAGGAGGCGACCTGCTCGCCCAGGCCCGACTTGGCCAGGATGGCGACGAGCCCTTCGAGGGGGTTGCCCCCTCCACCGCTGCTCCCGCCGCCCACGAGAGCGCCGAGCAGGGATCCGAGGATGTCTCCACCGCCCGAGGCGGAGCCGCTTCCACCGGCTCCGCGGAGGAGGCCGCCCGGAAGACCGCCGAGGTCGCTTCCCGTCATGATCGGCCCCTTTCGGAGTGCGAGGTCCGGCAGCGCACCGGAGCAGGGCCAAATGTCGCTCAGCTCCCGGGGGGCCGCCACCGGGCGGGATCCTGCGGCGCACGCGGGTGGGGTAGAACGTGAGCATGATCTTCCACGTCGTACCGCTGGACGAATGGGCTGCGGATCCCGGGCGCCCGTACGCCCCGCCCTCGCTGTCCGCCGAGGGCTTCGTGCACTGTTCGGGTGACGAGGAGACGGCCCTCGCCATCGCCGATGCCCATTACCGAGGCGTGGCGGGCCCGCTCCTCGTACTCGCCGTCGAGGAGGAGGCGCTGGACGCCGAGATCCGCTGGGAGGGCACCGAGGACGCGCTCTTCCCCCATGTGTACGGGCCGGTCGACCGCGCCGCCGTGGTGCGGGTGCTGGAGGTGCGGCGGGACGAGGACCGCAGGGCCGTCGAGCTCGCTCCCTGGGTGTAGCAGCCGCCCGTCCGGGGCGACTCGATCCGGCCGGCCCGACCGGGCACAATCACGGCATGCACACGCCGATAGTCGACGCCGTGACCCTGGTCCGTGACCACACCGTCTATGCGTGCGTCATGGGATCGCGGGCGTTCGGTCTGGCCACGGAGGACAGCGACACCGACCGCCGTGGCGTGTACGTCGCGCCGACGCCGATGTTCTGGCGCTTCGACAAGCCCCCGACGCATATGGAAGGGCCGGCCGCGGAGCAGTTCAGCTGGGAGCTGGAGCGCTTCTGCGAACTGGCCCTGCGCGCCAACCCCAACATCCTGGAGTGCCTGCACTCCCCGCTCGTGGAGCACGCCGACGCGACCGGCCGTGAACTCCTCGCCCTCCGGGACGCCTTCCTGTCCCGCCGGGTCCACACCTCCTTCGCCCGCTACGCCCTCGGCCAGCGCAAGAAGCTCGAAGCCGATGTCCGCCAGTACGGCGCACCCCGCTGGAAGCACGCCATGCACCTGCTGCGCCTGCTCACAAGCTGCCGCGATCTGCTGCGCACCGGCCGTCTAGTCCTCGACGTCGGCGACGGGCGTGCCCGCCTGCTCGCGGTCAAGCGCGGCGAAGTCCCCTGGTCCGAGGTCGAGTCCTGGATGTCCCGCCTCTACCGGGAGGCCGACGACGCCCTCCCCCGCACCCCGCTGCCGGCCGAGCCGGACCGCGCCCGGGTCGAGGACTTCCTCCTCCGCGTCCGCCGCGCATCCGCCCTCGCAACGGACCCGCTCCTCACCCCGTGAGCAGGCGTGTGTCCAACACGAACCGGTCGAGGGCGTCCGCACCGTGCCCGGCCCCCGCACGGCGCCGGACTCGAAGGCCCCACGGCCGACGCCGCACGGTACGGCCGGATCGGCGTCCTGAGCAGCGTATGAGACCCGTCCCCCGGTGCCGGAGAACCGATGCTCCGCAGCGGAGCGGGGCCGGACTTACGCCACGCAGAACTCGTTGCCCTCCGGGTCCTGCATGATCCACCAGTGCCCGGCTGGCCCTTTGTCCACCTCCCGGACGCGGGTTGCCCCCAGGTCTTCCAGCTTGGTCAACAGCTTGTCGATGCCGCCGGGTTCGCTGTGGATGTCGAGGTGCAGGCGGTTCTTGCCCATCTTGCCCTCGGGCACGTCCTGGAAGAGCAGTCGTCGCCCGCGGCCGACGCCGCTGGTCTCGTCGAACGGGTCCTCGGGGTGGCGGATCGCGGCATAGCCGCGGAAGGTCTTGCGGCCGCGATGCTCGGTGACGGCCTCCTCGCCGATCCGGCCGGCGGCCAGCAGCTGCTCGATGAGAGCGCTGGGGTCTTCTACCTCGTACTCCAAGGCCGCAGCCCAGAAGTCCGCGAGTTCGGGTGCGTTCGTGCTGTCGATGACAAGCTTCCAACTCAAGGCCATGTAACCAGTTATATTGGTTACATGGACTCCTCCGCAACCACGGGGCTGACGCTGCACTCCCGTACCGGCGCCGCCTACCGGTTCGACCCCGGCGCGCTGTGCCTGGAACTGCTGACCACCGGCGGCCCCGGCCCCTACCGCCGGTACGAGGTCCTGCACGAGCCCGCCGACCTGGCCGCCTGGGCGGACCGGTCGCGGCTGACCCCGACGCCCGCACTGGACATCTCCGAAGCGGAAGTGGCCGACGCGCGAGGGCTGCGCGACGCACTGTTCCGGGTGATCATCGCCCACACGCGCGGCGAGCCGCACCCGCCCCGCGACCTGGCGGCCATCAACGAGGCAGCCGCCCGTCCGGCCCTCGCGCCCGCCATCACGCCGGCCGGGAAGCGGCAGTGGTCCGGGAGCCCCAGCGGCACGCACCTGGTGGCCACCGTCGCCCGGGACGCCGTCGAGCTGCTGACCGGCCCCTTCGCGCACCGCATCCGCACCTGCGCCGCCGAGGACTGCCACCTCGTCTACGTCGACACCTCACGCCCCGGCCGCCGCCGCTGGTGCTCCATGGAGCACTGCGGCAACCGCCACAAGGTCAGGGCGCTGCGCGCCCGCCACACCGAGGAAGGATGACCGCGATGCCCACAGGACTCACCAAGGACGCCGGCTGGCAGATCGGCGTGTCCCGCACCCTGCCCCACCCCGCGCCCATCGTCTGGGACTTCATCAGCAGCCCCGAAGGCATCGCCCTCTGGCTCGGCACCGGCGCGGTCCTCACCCCGGAACGTGGCACCCCCTACCGGACGACCGAAGGAGTGGCGGGCGAGGTGCGCGGCTACCACCCCGCAGACCGCATCCGCGTCACCCACGGCACCACCACGGTCCAGGTCGCCCTCACCCCCGCATCCGACGGAGTCCGGACGATGCTCCGCTTCCACCAGGAACACCTGGCAAGCGCCGAAGAGCGCGAAAGGCAACGGGCACACTGGCAGCACGTCATGGACCAGGTCGCCACCGCCCTCGACCGGCAGTGACAACGGCGTGCGACACCTGACAGGAGACCGACACGCACCGAGACTCGGCCTCCTCTCACAAACGGTCCTTTGCGCCAGCAAGATCAATCACGGGCCGCCGGACCCCCGCCGAACCCGGATTCGTTCCCAGAACCCGTTCTCACTCAAAAGCGTGACGGACCCCCTTCTGAGACTTGCATTGTGCGAAAATCCGGCCCATGACGGACCCCCAGCAGCCTTCCTGACCGGCCGGATCGGACACCGACGAAGTCGAGTAGCACGTCTGTCCGAAGTGTGACGTCCGGCCCGGCTCACCCTGCCGCTCGCGCGGCGACGCGGTCGCCTCCGCCTACCACACCCGCCGCTTCACCATGCCGCCCCGGCTGAAGAAGGCACTGCGCGTGCCGACCCCGGCCGACCGCGGCCCGGGCCGACTGTGGCGGCCGGGTACCCCGCCGCCGGCGCCGATCGACCCTGACCTGCCGAGCGCGGACATCCGCATCGTGTACGCCCGCTGCTCGTCCCTCGGACAGGAACTCGACTCCCAGCTCGACGCGCTCAGCAAGCACGGCATCCCGCGGGACAAGATCTTCAGCGAGAAGATCAGCACCTGGGTGCGAGTCCGCCCCCGCTTCGAGGAGGCGCTTCGGACCGCGCGGGAGGTCAAGGCACACGCCCCGCACTGCCGGGCCATCTTCACCGTGTACGAGATGAAGCGGCTCGGTTGCGACGCCGCCGAACTCACCGCGCTCGCCGACCACCTCACCGCCCACGGCCTGGTCCTGGAAATGCTCTCGAGCTGCGGGCCCCAAGCCGCTGTGTAGCCTGTCGATCTGTTCGCACGGGATGAGGGTGGGACGTGGAGACGCTGGTGGAGGGGGCCGTCGCGGAGGCGCTTCGTGAGGGGAACGGTGAGGCGATCCGCCTCTACGTCGCCGCCTGTGCCGAACGCATGGCGCCACTGTTCGTGGGTCTGCGGGCGGGCGTGCCGGGCCGGGAAGCCGACCTGGACTTCTATGCGGAGTCCGTACGCGATCTTTGGCATGCCGACCAGCCGCTCGCCGACGCCGCCGAGCGCGTACGCCTGCTGGAGCGCTTCCCCGAGCTCCAGCCGAACGAGGAGGGGATCACCGATGTCGCCGACACGTACGCCTTCTTCGCCGCCCTCTGCCTGCGGTATGCCCTGCTGGCCCACGGCTCGGGAAACGCTGATGACGCGGTGTCCTGCGGCCATGCGACGCTCACCGCGATGGGGATGCTGGACCAGAACGTGGCCGGTGCCAGCCTTCTCGCCGAGGAGCAACGGCTCCAGTCCCTCTCGCTGAGCGGTGACGGCTCAGGCCTGTGGGACGCGAGCGTCACCGCAGGGCGGGAGAGGTTTCGTGCTGTGTTGGGCCGCCTGCCCAGATAGGCATGCTCCCGATCGCTGCCGGTCAGATACGGCCTCTGGTTATGCGGCCGCTGTGCCCACCTCGTCGGGTGGAGCTGGGAAGGCCAGTGCCTCGTCATGGCGATGGCTCTGCTGGAGGCAGTGGTAGAGCCGGCCGATCATGCTGTTGAAGAGGTAGCGCCGGGCGGCGGCGTGCCAGTCTCTACCGGGAGGCCGACGACGCCCTCCCCCGCACCCCGCTGCCGGCCGAGCCGGACCGCGCCCGGGTCGAGGACTTCCTCCTCCGCGTCCGCCGCGCATCCGCCCCCGCAACGGACCCGCTCCTCACCCCGTGAGCAGGCGTGTGTCCACCACGAACCGGTCGAGGGCGTCGAACGCCGAGGCCTCCTCGGGCAGCCGGGACCCGGCCCGGGACTCGTCCAGCACCGTGTGCAGCGCCTGGATGTCCGTCCGTATCCGCTCCTCGTCGAGGCCGGTCGCCGAGCCGTGCTCCGCCTCCGCCTTGGCCGCGATCAGCTCCGGGAGGTAGCCGGGTGCGCCGGCCTCGTCCAGGAGGGTCGGCAGATGGGCCTGCACCTCCCCGCTGCGCATCAGATGGATGCCGGTCAGCAGGGCACGGAAGGTGTAGAGGAGGGGTTTCAGCTCACCCGTCTTCTCGAACAGGCGCCATTGCGTGGCGGCGAACCCGCGGTAGTGGTGGGCGTGGTGGCGCGTGAGGACGCCGGGGGCGAGCGCCACCAGCTCGGCGTGCGCCTCCGTCGTGGTGACGACGAGCGGGGACAGGAGCTGCTCCAGCACATAGCCGTTGCGGCGCAGCATCAGCCGTACGAACTTCCGCAGGTCGTGGGTGACGAGATCCAGCTCGACCCCGTTCCGCTCCCACATCCGGGTCGTGGTCTCCTCCGGCTCGCGCAGCCCGACGAGGTCGGCGGCGGGCAGCAGATGGACCCCGCGGAGGTCCACGTCCGAGTCCTCGGAGGGGAAGCCGTAGAGGTGGGCCCCGGAGACCGTGGCGAAGAGGAGTCTGCCGGTCTGCGCGGGGAGGACCTGTGCGAGGTCGTCGAGGTCGAGGGAATGTGTCACGGGATCAAGCGTCCCAGAGCGCCCCGAGCGTCACGAGGTCGCCCCGGTACTCGATGCGGTCGGCCCATTCCGTGGGCCAGGCCGCGGCGCCGAGATGGGCGCCGGCGAAGGCGCCGGCGAGGCAGGCGATCGAGTCGGAGTCGCCCTTGGTGCAGGCGGCGCGGCGGATGGCGGCGACGGGGTCCTCCGGGAAGAGGAGGAAGCAGAGGAGGCCGGTGGCGAGGGCTTCCTCGGCGATCCAGCCGTCTCCGGTGGCGAGGCACGGGTCGGTCTCGGGGGACGGGGTGCTCAGGGCCGCCGCGAGGCGTTCGAGGACGGCGAGGCATTCGTCCCAGCCGCGGGCGATGAAGGCCTCGGGGGACGGGGCGTGGGAGTGCTTCCAGAGGTCGCCGAGCCAGCGCTCGTGGTAACGGGTGCGGTTCTCGAGGGCGTAAGAGCGGAGACGGCCGACGAGGCCGGTGGGCTCGGTCCCCTGGGCGAGGAGGAGGACAGCGCGGGCCGTGAGGTCGGCGGCGGCGAGGGCGGTGGGGTGCCCGTGGGTGATCGCGGACTGCAACTGGGCGGCACCGGCCCGCTGTTCGTCGCTGAGGCCGGAGGCGAGTCCTATCGGTGCGACGCGCATGTTGGCGCCGCAGCCCTTGGAGCCGATCTGGCTGGCCTCCTGCCAGGCCCGCCGTTCGTCGTCGAGGAGCTCACAGGCGACCAGGCAGGTGCGGCCCGGGGCGCGGTTGTTCTCCGGCGAGTGGTACCAGGAGGTGAACTCCTCGCGCAGCGGGCCGAGGAGGTGGTCGGGACCGAGCACTCCGCGCCCCATGGCGGTCCGCAGGGCCCGGCCCAGGGCGAGCGTCATCTGGGTGTCGTCGCTGACGATCGCGCGCGAGGGCAGGTCCATGTCGCGCCAGGGACCGCACTTGGCGAGGATCGCCGGTACGTCGTTGAACTCGGTCGGGAAGCCCAGAGCGTCACCGAGGGCCAGCCCGATCAGGGCCCCCGTGGCGGCCTGCTTGTTCACGTTGGTCGTCCTTCCGGTCGCAGCAGAGGAGGGTGCAGCGCGGTGGCGGTGCCCGCGCGGTAGAGGGCGGCCGGTTTGCCGCGGCCGCCGGTGAGGCGCGCGGCCCCGGCCACCGGCTCGACGAAGCCGGGGGTGGCGAGGACCTTGCGCCGGAAGTTCGGCCGGTCGAGACCGGCGCCCCAGACGGTCTCGTACACCTGCTGCAGCTCGCCGAGCGTGAATTCCGGCGGGCAGAAGGAGGTGGCGAGACAGGTGTACTCCAGCTTGGCGCCGACCCGGTCGCGGGCGTCGTCGAGGATCCGCTCGTGGTCGAAGGCGAGCCGGTCCCACGAGCCGTACGGCAGCCACTGGGCGTGGGCCGCGTCGCCGCCGCCGCGCGGCTCGGGCAGGCCGGGCACGAGCGCGGTGTAGGCGACGGACACGACCCGCATCCTCGGGTCCCGGTCCGGTTCGCTGTACGTACGGAGCTGCTCCAGGTGGAGCGAGGCGACGACGGCGTCGGACAGACCGGTTTCCTCGGCGAGTTCCCGCCGGGCCGCGGTCTCCGCGGATTCGCGGGGCAGGACGAACCCGCCCGGCAGCGCCCAGGCGCCCGCGCACGGCTCCTGGCCGCGTTCGACGAGCAGCGCGTGGAGTTCGCCGCCGCGGACGGTGAGGACGGCTAGGTCTACGGTGACGGCGAACGGCTCGAAGGCGTACTTGTCGTAGCCCTCCGGCGCCCGTGCCCCGCTCATTGCGTCTCCCGCTCCTTTATGGTCATCGCGACTATAAAGGTGAACTCGCCTGTCCCACAAGCCGTCCGGAGCGGATTCCGGCCGGTCCACGACGAAAAGAGCCCGCGGCGTCGCGCCGCGGGCTCTTGGTCGGGGTGTGTACGGGCCTACAGGCCGACCTCGCGCATCAGCATGCCCACCTCGGTGTTGGTGAGCCTGCGCAGCCAGCCGGACTTCTGGTCGCCGAGCGCGATCGGCCCGAACGCGGTCCGCACCAGCTTGTCGACGGGGAAACCCGCCTCGGCGAGCATCCGGCGCACGATGTGCTTGCGGCCCTCGTGCAGGACGACCTCGACCAGGTAGTTCTTGCCGGTCTGCTCGACGACCCGGAAGTGGTCTGCGCGGGCGTACCCGTCCTCCAGCTGGATGCCGTCCTTGAGGCGCTTGCCGACCTCACGCGGCAGGGGGCCCGTGATGGCCGCCAGATACGTCTTCTGGACACCGTACTTGGGGTGCGTGAGACGGTGGGCCAGCTCGCCGTGGTTGGTGAGCAGGATGATGCCCTCGGTCTCGGTGTCGAGCCGGCCGACGTGGAAGAGCCGCGTCTCGCGGTTGGTGACGTAGTCGCCGAGGCACTGGCGGCCGTCCGGGTCCTCCATCGTGGAGACGACACCGGCGGGCTTGTTCAGCGCGAAGAACAGGTACGACTGGGTGGCGACGGTCAGGCCGTCCACCTTGATCTCGTCCTTGTCCGGGTCCACGCGGACGCCCTGCTCGATGACGACACGGCCGTTCACCTCGACACGACCCTGGTCGATGAGCTCCTCGCAGGCTCGCCGCGAGCCCATGCCGGCCCGGGCGAGGACCTTCTGCAGCCGCTCGCCCTCCTGCTCCGCGCCGGGGAACGTCTTCGGGGTCTTGATCTGCGGCTTGTTCGCGTACCGCTCGCGGTTGCGCTCCTCGCCACGGGCCTGGTACTCCCGGGAGCTGGCCGGGGCCGTGCGGCCGCCGCCGCGCTGCGGGGACTGCTTGGGGCCCCCCTTGGCGCCCCCGCGGGCGGCGCTGCCGCGGCCCTTGCGGGGCGTCTCGGACGTGCCGCCGCCGACGTCGTAGCGGCGCTCCTCGGGACGGGGCTTGCGGGGCCTGCCCTGCTTCTCGTCACGCTGGTTGCCGGCCCCGCGGTGGTTCCCGCGTCCGCTGTTCCTGCCGCTGCCGCTGCTTCGCATCAAAGTTCCGTCGTCTTGTCGTCGTCTTCGGTGTCCGGTCCGTCCGGATCAAACGACGGCACACCTTCCTGCGTCTCTGCCTCGATCGCGTCCGCTTCGGGGAGGAAGGGCGCGAGCTCGGGGAGCTCGTCCAGGCCGCGCAGGCCCATCCGCTCGAGGAAGTAGTTCGTCGTCCTGTACAGGATCGCACCTGTTTCGGGTTCCGTGCCCGCCTCCTCGACCAGACCCCGCTGGAGCAGGGTCCGCATGACGCCGTCGCAGTTCACTCCGCGCACCGCCGAGACCCGGGAACGGCTCACCGGCTGCCGGTACGCGACGACCGCGAGGGTCTCCAGCGCCGCCTGCGTCAGCCGCGCCTGCTGGCCGTCCAGGACGAAGGACTCGACGGCGGCCGCGTACTCCGGGCGGGTGTAGAAGCGCCACCCGCCGGCGATCAGCCGGAGGTCGAAGCCGCGGCCCTGGACGGTGTACTCGTCGGAGAGTTCGCGCAGCGCGTCGGCGATCTCCCTGCGCGGGCGTTCCAGCACCTTCGCGAGGTGCTCCTCGGTGACCGGCTCGTCGACGACCATGAGGACCGCCTCCAGCGCCGGCTTGAGGGGCGTGGCGTCCTCGCTCATTCCTTCTCCTCCACCACTTGATCGAATTCGTCGGTCACCTGCGGGACGGCCCCGCCCTCGCCGCCGGTCCAGCGGACCAGCAGCTCGCCGAGAGCCTGCTCCTGGTCCAGGACGACGGCCTTCTCCCGGTAGAGCTCCAGCAGCGCCAGGAACCGCGCCACCACGGTCAGCGTGTCCGGCGCGTCCTCGGTGAGCTGCTGGAACGTCGCCTCGCCGACGGCCCTCAGCCGGGCGACGACGACCTCTGCCTGTTCCCGCACGGACACCAGCGGTGCGTGGATGTGGTCGACGTACACCGCGGGCTTCGGCTTCGGCTGCATGGCCTTCACGGCGAGCCGGGCGAAGCCCTCGGGGCCGATGCTGATCACGACGTCGGGCAGCAGCTCCGCGTGGTGCGGCTCCAGCCCCACGGTACGGGGGTGGCGGGTCGCCTCTGCGTCCAGCCGGTCGCTGAAGATCGCCGCGATCTGCTTGTACGCGCGGTACTGGAGCAGCCGCGCGAACAGCAGGTCCCGCGCTTCGAGCAGGGCGAGGTCGGCCTCGTCCTCCACCTCCGCGGTGGGCAGCAGCCGCGCGGCCTTGAGGTCCAGCAGCGTGGCCGCCACCACCAGGAACTCGGTCGTCTGGTCGAGGTCCCAGTCGGTGCCCATGGCCCGGATGTGCGCCATGAACTCGTCCGTCACCTTGGACAGCGCGACCTCGGTGACGTCCAGTTTGTGCTTCGCGATGAGCTGCAACAGCAGATCGAACGGCCCCTCGAAGTTCGCCAGCCGCACGGTGAACCGCGAGTCGGCGCCGGCGGCGACCGATTCGTCCGTCGTGCCTGCGGGTTCGGCGTCCGAGGTAGCCGCTCCATCCGGCGTGGCCACCGGGTCGGCGCCTGGGGTGACCGGATCCTCCGGCGCGCCCGCCAGGTCGGCGTCGCGCGGGGCGACGGGCTCACCTCGCGCGGCCACCGCGTCAACGTCTGCGGCAACCAGCCCCGCCAGGACGACGTCGTCCGCGGTCTCCGGTTCCAGCGGCGCGCCCGCCGGGTCGGCGCGCGGCACGACAGGCGTCTCTCGCGTGGCCGCCGCGACCCGTTTCTCCCGCGTGCCCGCCGGGCCGCCGGCATCCACGGCCGCGGCCGCCACCGCGGCCCCGTAGGCGCCTTGCACCGCCCGGTCCGGCCCCGGGGCCACGAGGCCGTCTCCGGCGGCGTCTGCCGGGCCGGTGGGGAGCACCGGGGCCCGGTCTTCCGGGGCCGCCTCCGCGCCCCGTCCGGCCCCGGGCACCGGCACCGGTACGACGCCGGTCTCCGCCGGGGCATGAGGGTGGGGACCAGCAGTGGGCGCAGTCGGGGTGATATCGCGAGGAGTTCCGGACGGCGCCGGTGTCGTCCCGGCGTCCGCGGCCCCGCCTCCCGGCGCCACCGCCGGCTCCGAGCCGGACCCGACTTGCGGCTCAGAGGCACGCCCCGAGGGCTGGTCGGGTCCGGGCCGCGCTGCGTCCTCCGGCGTCGGTTCCGACGGCGGCGCGGGCTCCGGGGCCGTGGCGTACGGCTCGTCGGCCGGTGCGACGGCGGGTGGTGCGGCGCCGGGCCCGCGGCCGAGGCGGCGGCGCGGGGCCCTGTGCGGGTCGGGAGGTGTGGGCATTGCGGTCCAGGTGCGTCGGTTCGGGCGGGGCGGCCGAGGGCAGGCCACGGAGGCCCGACGGCAGCCTAGGGGGTGTCCGGTCACCAGTGCCGGATCGGCGAGCGGCATGCGTCACACCACGGGCAGCCGGAGCGGGTCCCCCGCGGAGCGTGGCTCGCCCCGACGGACCCACGGGCGGTCGGATCCCACGGACCCACCGCCCCGACGCACCAGCCGCGAGGCCCGTAAACGCCGCCACCACGAAACCGCCGGGCGTCGGACAGCACGGTCGGGCAGGCCGGGGCCCGCCCGGTCGCCACGCCGTTCGCGGCCCTGTCAGGGCCGCCCTCGCCCCGGCTCCCGTCCGACGGACGTCCTTCCGGTCGGCGGCGTGCTGATACGGGCTTCCACGAGAGGTGTCGCGCAGGGGCCGGGAGCGGCAGGGCGGCTCAGGGTGCCGGGGGCGTCGTCCGTACGAGGCTGTGCGTACAGAGGCCGGCGGGGGCCGACGGTGGGCATCGGATCGGCGTCGGCTTCGGGTCCGCGGGGCTCGTGCCGCCGGCGGCGGATACCGGATCGCCCGTCCGGCCGGTCGTGGGGCCGGAGGCCCTACCGGCCTCTCAGGCGCCGGACGAGGATGCTCGCGTCGCCGCGGGACTCGAGGTCCGCGAGGACCACGGCGACCGCCTCGCGGACGATGCGTCCGCGGTCCACGGCGAGGCCGTGCTCGCCGCGCAGCACCAGACGGGCGTGCTCCAGGTCCATGAGCTCCTCCGCGGAGACATAGACCGTGATCTTCTCGTCGTGCCGTTCGCGTCCGCTGGGGCGGCGGCCGGCCGCGCGGGTGCGCCGGCGCGGCGCGGCCTCGGTGCCGCCCGCGGCGGCCGGTGTCCGCCGGGTCTTGCCCGCGGCGGGCGCCGCGGG
This sequence comes from Streptomyces sp. NPDC030222, assembly GCF_055573115.1. Classification (NCBI taxonomy): domain Bacteria; kingdom Bacillati; phylum Actinomycetota; class Actinomycetes; order Kitasatosporales; family Streptomycetaceae; genus Streptomyces; species Streptomyces sp. NPDC030222. The sequence goes on along the minus strand of NZ_JBVICA010000010.1, from coordinate 27,402 downwards.
CGGCTCGGCGTCCGCCGCCCGGGTGCGCGGTTCCGCCGGGTCCGCCTCCGCGGCGGAGTGCTCCGCTGCCCCGGCATGCTCGGGCGCGGGGTCCGTGACGGGCTCGCTGTCGCCCGCCGGGGCGGGCACGCGGGGTTCACCGTTGGTCTGGCCGGACTGCCTGCGGGGCGTGGACGCCTGGAGCGCCATCCCCCCGGTCGTACGGAATAGTTCGTCGGCTCCGGGCAGACTCACTCGGCGTGACACCGGGCGAGCACCTCCCTGGCGAGCTGGCGATATGCGGCGGCGCCAACGGAGTTGGACGCGTAGGTGGTGATGGGCTCGCCGGCGACGGTGGTCTCCGGGAAGCGGACCGTGCGGCCGATGACCGTGTGGTAGACGTGGTCGTCGAAGGCCTCGACGACGCGGGCCAGCACCTCGCGGCTGTGCACCGTACGGGAGTCGTACATCGTGGCGAGGATGCCGTCGAGCTCCAGGTCGGGGTTGAGCCGCTCCTGGACCTTCTCGATGGTCTCGGTGAGCAGGGCCACACCGCGCAGCGCGAAGAACTCGCATTCCAGCGGCACGATGACCTTGTGCGCGGCGGTCAGCGCGTTGACCGTGAGCAGGCCGAGCGAGGGCTGACAGTCGATCACGATGTAGTCGTAGTCGGGCAGCAGCGGCTTCAACGCACGCTGCAGCGTGGACTCGCGCGCGACCTCGCTGACCAACTGCACTTCCGCGGCGGACAGGTCGATGTTGCTCGGCAGCAGGTCCATGTTGGGCACGGCCGTCTTGAGCAGCACCTCGTCCGCGGACATGCCCCGCTCCATGAGCAGGTTGTAGACGGTGAGGTCGAGTTCCATCGGGTTCACGCCGAGGCCGACCGACAGGGCTCCCTGCGGGTCGAAGTCGACGAGCAGGACACGTCGCCCGTACTCCGCGAGCGCGGCACCCAGGTTGATGGTCGACGTGGTCTTGCCGACGCCGCCCTTCTGGTTGCACATCGCGATGATCTTCGCGGGGCCGTGGTCGGTCAGGGGCCCCGGGATCGGGAAGTACGGCAGCGGCCGTCCGGTCGGGCCGATCCGCTCGCGGCGCTGCCGCGCGGCATCGGGGGCGAGCGTCGCCGCGTACTCCGGATCGGGCTCGTACTCGGCGTCGGGGTCGTAGAAGTGCCCCTCGGGCACCTCGTCGAAGTCGGCGAAGTGGGCGGTCTCTCGGCCACTCTGGTCGCCGGCCATGGCGTTCACGTGTTGGCCGTCCATCATCTGCTGGGCTGTCGTGTTCTGGTGGGCTGCGAAGGTGTGGACCGCGACGGAGCCGACAGCCTGGAGCCCCGAAGAGCTCTGGCCCCGCGCAGGGGGCACCTCGCCCGCGCCCTCGGCACGGAGGGAGGGGAATCCTGGTTGACCACCCCCGGGAGTAAATGTCGACTCATTCACAAGTCGTCTTACCTCCTTGGATGTGACCAGGAAACTTATCGATAGGTCAGCGTGGCAGCATGCCGACGGTTGGCGACTCTATGGCGTGTCACCGCTCCGCAGCAACACAATCCACTGGACCCGGCCCGATGTGTCGGCATCCGAACACCTCCCTGTCAAGGGTGCACAGGGGCGCAGCAGAGAAGCGCTCACGCCTTTCACCGGTGTGCGAAACGGCTGAAGCGTCATGTTCGTTGCGAGTTGAGCGACTTCTGTGACTGTGTCGTGATACACAACGGCCGGACCTTGCGCAACAAGGTCCGGCCGGATGCGTGACGTTGGCTACGTCGGTTGACGTGTCCGCGTGACAGGTCAGCCGAGAAGCGTGCTGAGCTCGACGTACTCGAGGTCGTGCGCCTCGGCGACCTCGCGGTAAACCACCTTGCCGTCGTGGGTGTTGAGACCCCGGGCCAGCGCGGGGTCACGGCGCAGCGCCTCGACCCAGCCGTTGTTGGCCAGCGACACGATGTAGGGCAGCGTGGCGTTGGTCAGGGCATAGGTGGAGGTGTTGGGCACCGCGCCGGGCATGTTGGCGACGCAGTAGAAGATCGAGTCGTGGACCTTGAAGGTCGGCTCGGCGTGGGTGGTGGGACGGGAGTCCTCGAAGCAGCCGCCCTGGTCGATCGCGATGTCGACAAGGACACTTCCGGGCTTCATCTTGGCGACGAGCTCGTTGGTGACCAGCTTCGGGGCCTTGGCGCCCGGGATGAGGACGGCGCCGATGACGAGGTCGGCCTCGACGACGGCCTTCTCCAGCTCGTAGGCGTTGGAGACGATCGTCTGCACCTTGGTGCCGAAGATCTTGTCGGCCTCGCGGAGCTTGTTGATGTCCCGGTCGAGCAGGGTCACGTGGAAGCCCATGCCGACGGCGATCTGGGTGGCGCTCCAGCCGGAGACGCCGCCGCCGATGACGACGGCCTTGCCGGAGTGGGTGCCGGGGACGCCACCGGGGAGCACGCCGCGGCCGCCGGCCGAACGCATCAGGTGGTACGCGCCGACCTGCGGGGCCAGCCGGCCCGCGACCTCGGACATCGGGGCGAGCAGCGGCAGCGCGCGGTTCGCGGTCTCGACGGTCTCGTACGCGATCGCGGTGGTGCCGGACTCCAGCAGGGCGTCCGTGCACTCGCGGGAGGCCGCGAGGTGCAGGTAGGTGAAGAGCGTCTGGTCCTTGCGGAGGCGGTGGTACTCCTCGGCGATGGGTTCCTTGACCTTCAGCAGCAGGTCGGCGGTCGCCCAGACCTCGTCGGCGGTGGGCAGGATCCGCGCACCCGCGGCGACGAACTCGTCGTCCGTGATCGAGGAGCCGACACCGGCGTTCTGCTCGATGAAGACCTGGTGGCCGTTGCGGACGAGCTCATGCACGCCGGCGGGGGTGATCGCCACCCGGAACTCGTTGTTCTTGACCTCGCGGGGGATGCCGACCTTCATCGTCGATCACGGTCCTTGGCTCAGGGGGATAACTGGGGGTCAATCCATACATACCCGGATGCGGGGGGACACACCGGGAGAAGGCCGGGGTAACGCCGGCAGAGCCAGTCTAATGAAGGATTTCTCGCTGTCTAGCCTTGCAAAGCACTAATCTTCTCTGAGGTCACTACGGATTTCGCAGGCTGAAGCAGTGCTTCCCAGTAGTCTTTCGGCCGCGCTGCGATGCAGTCGCGCAGCCGCGGGATCCCCGAGCCGGTCCAGCGTGTCGGCCACCCTGAGCTGCAGCGCAGCCTGCAGCCGCCGGTCCTTGGCACGCCTCGCCCAGTGCAGCGCGTCCTGGCAGGTTCCGAGCGATTCCTGGGGCCGCCCCGCGTACTCCTGGACCCGGGCCACCTCGCTCAACGCCCTTGCCTGCGCGGCCGGATCGCCGAGCCTGCGGTAGCCGGCGACCGCCGCACGCCAGTTCCGCAGCGCCTCGCCGTAGCGGCCCGCGTAGGTGAGCACGGCCCCCAGTCGTCCGTAGAGCCGGGCGGCATCCTCGCGCTCGTCGCGCGCCAGCCGCTGGGCGAGGGCCCTGCCGTACCAGTCGGCGGCCCGCTGGAGGTCCCCCAGTTCCTGGTACGTCCCGGCGACGGATTCCATCGCGCGGCCCGTAGCGTACGGGTCATGAGCGGCCCGTCCCGCGTCCAGCGCGGCCCGGTAGCGGGCCAGAGCATCCTCGGTGCGACCGGTCCGCGCGTCCAGATCCGCCAGGTTCAGCAGGGCCGCCGCCTGCTCGCGGTGCAGCCCCCGCCGCTCCGCGACATCGAGGACCAGCTGGTGCAGCGCATACATCTCCGGGGCCGCGGCCTCGGGGCCGCGGTGCGCGGCGAGGGCCCTTACCAGCGCGGCCACCAGCCGCCTGGCCAGCGTGTCGAGCTCACCGTCGTCCACGGCTGCACGGGCGGCGGCGAGCAGCGCCGGCTGCCGGGACCGCAGCCAGTCGGCCGCCGCCTCCGGGGTCTCGAAACGCAGGGCACGCGGCAGACCGGCCAGCTTCCTGCGGGCCGGGGAGCCGTCCGGGTCGGTGATCGCCCTGCAGGACTGCAGCAGCCGCACGGTCCGCTCCAGCATCCGGGCACGGGCCAGCTGCAGCTCGGCGGGCCGGTCGTGCGTCTCGGCCAGCGCGGTGAGCAGCGGCATCAGGCAGCCGGGCACCTCGTACTGCTCCGGCTGGTCACCGGTGGTCCGCAGCAGTCCGAACGCCACGAAGTCGTCGAGGGCGGTCCGGGCCGCGGAGACCGAGCAGCCGGCCAGTGCGGAGGCGGTCTGCGCGTCGGCGACACCGCCGGGGGCGAGGGACAGCAGTCGCAGTATCCGGGCGGTCGGCTGCGAGAGCGTGTCGTAGACCAGGCGGAAGGCGCGGCCCACCGGGCGGACGCCGGCGGACGGTCCGTCGTCGGCCATGGCACGCAGCCGCTTGACGACGTCGGCGACCGCGGCCTTGGGATGGGCCGCGAGCCAGCCGCCCACCAGCACGAGTGCGGCGGGCTGGCCACCGCACTCCTCGGTGAGCGACTCGGCGGACCGGGGGTCGACGGTGATCCGTACCGATCCGGTGTGCCGCTGGAGCAGTTCCACGGCCGACTTGGGGTCGAGTCCGCCGAGGACGCAGGGCCGCACGTCGGGGATGCCGGTGAGCGGACCGGGCGCGGTGGCGACGACCAGGCTGTCCGGGTTGTCCGGCAGCAGCGGGTCGACCTGCTCGGCATCGCCGGCGTCGTCGAGGAGCAGCACGACCCGACGGCCGGCCAGGGTCTCGCGGACCAGCTGGGTCAGCTCGTCCTCGGCGGCGCCCGGCGGGGCGGGGACCCCGAGGGCGTCGAGCAGGTCCCGGGCCGTGCGTTCGGCGGGGATCTCGGTGCCGTCGGGTCCGGTGAGCCGGGCGCGCAGCACACCGTCCGGGTAGGAGGGGGCGAGCCTGCGGGCGAGCTCGGCGGCGAGAGCGGTGCGTCCGGAGCCGGGGCGTCCCGCGACGAGGAGCACCCTGGCCCGGGGCGCCTTGCGGCCAGAGATGGTGTTGAGACCGGCGCGCTCGATGTCGGCGCGGAGTTCCTTCAACTCGCGTTCACGACCGATGAATTCACGATCGCTCTGCGGTTTCCGGCCCACCGCCTGCTCCGTCACGGGCCACGCTCCGTCCCACCTCGCCACGTGCCGCCCGCCGGGACTCCGTGCGGGCGATCCGAGCGTAGTTCACCGTGGGAGACGGTCGGCGCTGAGCACGGCGGCCGGATCGCCCGATCGGATCAGCAGTTCGTCCGACCGCCGGAGCCATTCGGTCGAAGGGCGCGAGCGGCCTTCAGGACCGTACGGGCGGCCGGAGCCCGAGGCACCCATGACCCGTACGGCGCGCAGTCGCCGGAACGACGGTGCCGGGAACGGAGAAACGCCGGGAGCGGACGCGCGAGCAAGGGACGACGTGAGCGGTGGGCGCCGTCGGGCAGGAGGCGCCACGCCGGTGTCGGCCACGCCGTCGGCGGACTGCTGCCGGCCGCGCACCGGGGGCGCCGGACTGGACGTATTTCGTCTTCGCGGCGCCGACGGGTCGCGGACCAGGCCCGGTTCCTGGCGCCGGAGCGCGCCCCGGACCCCGTCAGGCCGTGAACGGGCGGGCCGGCCAGGGTGCCTCGGCCGGGCGCAGCGCGTCCACGCCGTCGCCCGCGAGCGCGGCGGTCAGCGACAACACACCCACCACGAGGCAGTTGTTGTGCAGCTCGCCGGCTAGTGCGCCCCGGACCAGCTCGCCGAGCGGGACCCGGGCCAGCTCCATGTCGGCCTCCTCGTCGGAGACCTCGAATCGCTCGCCCTCCGCCTCGGACAGCTCCCGGGCGAGGAAGATCCGAACGGCCTCGTCGCAGCCGCCGGGGGTGGTGTACACGTCCGTCAGCACCCGCCAGTCGGCGGCCTTGACGTGCGCCTCCTCGTACAGCTCGCGCTGGGCGGCGGTCAGCGGGTTCTCACCCGGGACGTCCAGCAGTCCGGCCGGGATCTCCCACAGCCGCCGGCGGACCGGGTGGCGGTACTGGCGCACGACGAGGACGCGGCCTTCGTCGTCGAGGGCGACGACGGCGACGGAACCGGGGTGGACCTGGTAGTCGCGCCGGGCCACCGAGCCGTCGGGCATGACCACGTCGTCGGTGCGGACGCTCGTCTTGGCCCCGCGGAACGGCACCTCGCTCGCCGCGACCGGCCATTCCTCGGGCGTGTCCTTGATGGTCATGAAGCGTCCTTCCCGTGTCTCTCCCGGGGATCGCCCCCGAAACCCCCGTGACCGGGGCATGGTCCGCAGGAACCGTGCCCCGGTCACCGTATCGCCTGGGATCAGCCCTGGGCGTTCTGCCGCTGCACGGCCGCCTTCACCAGACCCGCGAACAGGGGGTGCGGGCGGGTGGGGCGGGACTTCAGCTCCGGGTGCGCCTGGGTGGCGACCAGGTAGGGGTGCACCTCACGCGGGTACTCGACGTACTCGACGAGCTTGTTGTCCGGGCTGGTGCCGGAGAAGACGATGCCGGCCTTCTTCTCCAGCTCCGCGCGGTAGGCGTTGTTCACCTCGTAGCGGTGGCGGTGGCGCTCCTCGACGTACGGCTGGTCGTCGTAGACCTCGCGCACGATCGAGCCCTCGGCGAGCTTGGCCGGGTAGAGGCCCAGACGCATGGTGCCGCCCAGGTCGCCGGCGCCCTCGACGTACGCCAGCTGCTCCTCCATGGTGGAGATCACCGGGTGGGCGGTGGCCGGCTCGAACTCGGTGGAGTTGGCCTCCGGGATGCCGGCGAGGTTCCGGGCCGCCTCGATCACGATGCACTGCAGGCCCAGGCACAGGCCGAGCAGCGGGATCTTCTGCTCGCGGGCGTACTGGATCGCGCCGACCTTGCCGCTGACACCGCGGTCGCCGAAGCCGCCGGGGATGCAGATTGCGTCGACGTCACCGAGCTGCTTCTCGGCACCGGCCGCGGTCTTGCAGTCGTCGGAGGTGACCCACTTGACCTTGACCCGCGCCTTGTTGGCGAAGCCTCCGGCGCGCAGGGCCTCGGTGACCGACAGATACGCGTCCGGCAGGTCGATGTACTTGCCGACGAGCGCGACGGTGACCTCGTGGTCCGGGTTGTGGACGCGGTCCAGCAGGTCGTCCCAGGTGGTCCAGTCGACGTCGCGGAACGGCAGGTCCAGCTTGCGCACCACGTACGCGTCGAGGCCCTCGGTGTGCAGCACCTTCGGGATGTCGTAGATCGACTTGGCGTCGATCGCGGCGACCACGGCGGCCTCGTCGACGTCGCACATCAGCGAGATCTTGCGCTTGATGGAGGTCGGCACGTCCCGGTCGGCGCGCAGCACGATCGCGTCGGGCTGGATACCGATGTTGCGCAGGGCGGCGACGGAGTGCTGGGTCGGCTTGGTCTTCAGCTCGCCGGACGGGCCGATGTAGGGCAGGAGCGAGATGTGCACGACGAAGACGTTGTCCCGGCCGACCTCGTGGCGGACCTGACGGACGGTCTCCAGGAACGGGAGCGACTCGATGTCGCCGACCGTGCCGCCGACCTCGGTGATGACGACGTCGACGTCGTCGGTGGCCATCCGGCGGATGCGGTTCTTGATCTCGTTGGTGATGTGCGGGATGACCTGCACGGTGTCACCCAGGTACTCGCCGCGGCGCTCCTTGGCGATCACCGTGGAGTACACCTGGCCGGTGGTGACGTTCGCCGAGCCGTCCAGGTCGACGTCGAGGAAACGCTCGTAGTGGCCGATGTCCAGGTCGGTCTCGGCGCCGTCGTTGGTGACGAACACCTCGCCGTGCTGGAACGGGTTCATGGTGCCCGGGTCCACGTTCAGGTACGGGTCGAGCTTCTGCATGGTGACCCGCAGGCCCCGTGCCTTGAGGAGCGCACCCAGGCTCGACGCGGTGAGACCCTTGCCGAGGGAGGAGGCGACACCCCCGGTGACGAAGATGTGCTTGGTCGTCGTGGATTTGGGCGGCATGGCCAAGAGGGGGCTCCCGTGGTCGCGAGGCGGTCGTGCGTACGGCGTGCGGCCCGGCAGTGGGATTTCTGGGGGCGGCGTCGCTGCGGTTCGGGGGTTGTCGTGCCCACCGGTCCACGGGCTACCAGGGTATCAGCGCCCGAACCGGACTGCTCCCATCCGGGCTGCCGCCCCGGCCCGGACCGGAGGAGCCCGTGCTCCGCGCACCGGCGGGCGGTCAGCCGCGCACCCGGCGGTCCCCCGGGCCGCCCGCCTGGCGCCCACCCGTTCGACGCACCATTGTTGCCAGGAGCACCACACAGAACAAAGGGGTGCGTCGTATCCTGCTCGGACACACGCTGCGAGCCCGCCGGCGACGGCACAGCACCGCCCCCTCCCGGAAACAAGAGCTCGTCAAGAAATCCCCTGACCGCGCACGCGCCCCCTGAGGCGTGTACGTGGCCGTTCGACTGGAGATTGCACGTGGCCGGGCGCATCGAGGACTACGCACTCATCGGAGACATGCAGACAGCAGCCCTGGTCTGCCGGGACGGCTCGGTGGACTGGCTGTGCCTGCCCCGGTTCGACTCCCACGCGATCTTCGCAGGGCTGCTCGGCACCGAGGAGCACGGATTCTGGCGGCTCGGCCCCACGTACCCCAGCCACGCGGAACCGCCCGCCGCCGACCGCCGGCGCTACCGCGGCGACTCCCTGATCCTCGAGTCCGAGTGGGACACCCCCCGTGGCACGGTGAGGATCACCGACTTCATGCCGCCGCGTGACGGTGCGCCGCAGCTGATCCGCATCGTCGAGGGCGTCAGCGGCCGCGTCCCGATGCGGTCCGCGCTGCGCATGCGGTTCAGCTACGGGCGGGTGGTGCCCTGGGTCCACAAGATCGACGGGCGCACCGTCGCGGTCGCCGGACCGGACTCGGTGTGGCTGGACACCGAGGTGCCGACCCACGGCCACGATCTGACGACGTACTCCGAGTTCACGGTGGCGCCCGGCGACCGGTTCACGTTCACGCTCAGCTGGCAGCCCTCGCACCGCGAGCCGCCCGGCCTGCCCGAGCCCGAGGCGTCCCTGGAGGCCACGGAGGAGTTCTGGCGCGACTGGGTCGCCCACTGCACCTACCACGGCCCCTACCGCGAGGCGGTGATCCGTTCGCTGATCACCCTGAAGGCCCTCACCTACGCCCCGACCGGCGGCATCGTCGCCGCCCCCACCACGTCCCTGCCGGAGGAGATCGGCGGCGTCCGGAACTGGGACTACCGCTACACCTGGCTGCGGGACGCAGCGATCACCCTCTCCTCGCTGCTGCGCACCGGCTACCGCGAGGAAGCCCGCGCCTGGCGCGAGTGGCTGCTCCGCGCCGTCGCCGGGGACCCCGAGAACCTGCAGATCATGTACGGCATCGCCGGCGAACGGGAACTGGGCGAGGCGGAACTGGACTGGCTGCCGGGATACGAGAACTCCGCCCCGGTCCGGGTCGGCAACGGCGCCGCCCACCAGCTCCAGCTCGACGTCTACGGCGAGGTCACCGAGGCCCTGCACCTGGCGCACATGACCGGCCTGGCCCGCAGCGACTACGCCTCCCTGCTCCAGCTCAAGCTGATCCAGTACCTGGAGGACCACTGGGACCAGCCGGACGAGGGCATCTGGGAGGTGCGCGGCCCCCGCAGGCACTTCGTGCACTCCAAGGTCATGGCGTGGGTCGCGGTCGACCGCACGATCAAGCTCATCGAGTCCGGCGACGCGGACGGGCCGCTGGAGCAATGGCGGGAGCTGCGCGACGAGATCCACCGCGACGTCTGCGAGAAGGGCTACGACGAGGAGCGCAACACCTTCACGCAGTCCTATGGCTCGAAGGAGCTGGACGCCGCGCTGCTGCTGATCCCCCAGGTGGGCTTCCTGCCGCCGGACGACAAGCGGGTCATCGGCACCATCGAGGCGATCCAGCGCGAACTGTCCACCGCGGACGGTTTCGTGCTGCGTTACCCGACGACGGGCGAGGAGGCCGGTGTCGACGGTCTGGAAGGCGACGAGGGCGCGTTCCTGGCCTGCTCGTTCTGGCTCGCCGACGACCTGGCGATGATCGGCCGGGTCGACGAGGCCCGACGGCTCTTCGAGAAGCTGCTCAGCCTGCGCAACGACCTCGGGCTGCTGGCGGAGGAGTGGGACGCCGGACACCAGCGGCAGGTCGGCAACTTCCCGCAGGCGTTCAGCCACGTCCCGCTGATCGACACCGCCCTGCGGCTGACGGCGAGCGGCGCGTACGGCGGGTGACCCGCCACACGGCACGGTGACGGGCGCCCGGGCGGGCGGGGCGGGGGCGGTCCGGTCGGCCCCGGCAGGCCGCGTCACCGGCGGCGGCCGGCGGTGACTCGTACGTAGGGCGCGGTCCCGGGTAGCGTCCGGAGAATGGACACTCAGGGCGGGATCACCGTGCGGCGGGCGCTGGAACTGCCGGGGCTGCGCAGCGGGCTGCCGGAAGTCGTCGCCGGCGCGGACCGGCTGAGCCGTACGGTCCGGTGGGTGCACGCGGGCGAGGTGCCCAACATCGCCTCCCTGCTCAAGGGCGGCGAACTGCTGCTGACCACCGGCATGGGCCTGGGCACCCGCCCAGGGGAGCAGCGCGCCTTCGTGCACACCCTCGCGGAACGCGGCATCGCGGCCCTGGTGGTCGAGCTGGGGCCGAGGTTCGGCAGGCTGCCCGCGCCCCTCGTCGACGCCGCCCGCGCGGCCGGGCTGCCGCTGGTGCAGCTCCACCGCGAGGTGCCGTTCGTGACGGTGACGGAGGAGATCCACACCGAGATCGTCAACGGGCACTACGCGACGCTGCGCCGCGTCGAGGAGGTGTACCGACGGTGCACCGAGGCGCTCCTCGCCGGCGGCGGGGTACCGCAGGTGCTGCGTATCCTCGCCGACTTCGCCGGCAATCCCGTGTTCCTGGAGACCGCCGACGGCCGGCTGCTGTACGCGGCGGACACCGAGGGCACCGAGGCCGCCGCGGACCCGCTCCAGGTGTGGGAGGGACTCCGGGGGCAGCGCGAGGCTCGTGAGGCGCCGCCTGCCGGCACCGTCGTGGTGGACGTTCCGGGCGGCGGCCAGGGCACCGGTTCGGTCCGCGCCCGACTGGTGCTGCTCCCCGTGTCGTCTCCCGTGCTGCCGGTGCACGGCATGGCCGCGGAACGGGCGGCGGGCATCCTCGCGGTGGTGCTGATGCAGGCCCGCCAGGAGGAGGAACTGGCCGCACGCGGCCGCGGCGACTTCCTGACGGATCTCGCCGAGGGCCGGATCACCGCCGAGGACGCCCCGGCGCAGGCGAAGGTGCTCGGTTTCAAGCCCGGCGGCGGCCCGCTGCTGCCGGTGGTCATGCGGCTCGCCCCCGAGCTGGGGCCCTCCGGCAGCTGGGCGGTGCTGGCCCGGGCCGTGATGGAGGAACTCGCGTCGGTCGGCGTTCCGGCACTCCTGGGCGTGCGTCCCGTCGAGGGCCGGGTCCCGCTGCTGCTGGGGCTGCGGTCGGAGTCGGAGCGCACCGCGGTCGCCGACCGGGTGGCGGCGGCGCTGCGGGCCGGTGTGGTCCGGGCCGGCCTGGACGCGGCGGGGGCGCACCCGCCGGTCGTGGTCGTCGGCGTGGCGGGTGGCTGGACGGCGGCCTCGGCGGGCCTGCGCCACGCGGCGGAGACGGCAACTGCGGCGCAGGGACTCTCGGACCGGCCGTGGTACGACGCGCGCCGCCTGGACATCGACCTGCTGCTGTGGCGGCTCCGGGACCATCCGGACCTGGCGGCGTTCGTGGAACGGGCGATCGGCCCGCTGCGCGAGCACGACCGCACGTCCAAGCCGCCGCTGCTGCCCACGCTGGAGACCTATCTGGCCCACACCGGCCGCAAGGCGGAGACGGCACGCGAGCTCCATCTGAACCGGCAGACGCTGTACAACCGCCTTGCCCGGATCTCCGAGCTGCTCGGCACGGACCTGGACGATCCGCAGACCGTGCTGGCGCTCAGCCTGGCGCTGCGGGCGCGTCGCCACACGCCCTGACGGAGTCCGGCATGGGAGTCCGGCCAGTCCGCACGCCCACGCCCACGCCCACGCCCACGCCCACGCCCACGGAAAGCCTTCTACGGGTGCTGGCAGCCCCTCGGGGGGCTGGGGGCGTTCCCCGTGCGGTTCCCCGGCGATCGTGATCCCGGCGACGACGGATGGCACGTGGAGGCCGGCCATACCGGCGATGGCGGGGAGTTCCGGGTGGACCTGCGCTCGCGGGGGCGGGCACTCCTGATGCTGTTCCTGTTCTCGGACGTGGGTCCGCAGGACGCGCCCACACGGATCCGGATCGGTTCGCACCTCGACGTGCCGCGCTTCCTGGAGGACGCCGGGGAGGACGGGCGGGAGTGGTTCGCGCTGTGCCGGGACGTCGTTCCCGTGAGCGAGGGCCGCACCGAGGCGTTGGCGACCGGGGAGGCCGGTGACGTGTTCCTGTGCCATCCGTTCCTGGTGCACGCGGCCCAGCGCCACCGTGGGCGGGTTCCCCGCTTCATGGCACAGCCGCCGCTCCCTCCGACCGGGCCGCTCGACCTTTCCGGGGCGGCGCCCTCACCGGTCGAAAGGGCCGTCCAGAAGGGTCTCGGAGCCCGGCAGTCTCCGCGGTAGCGTCAGCCGCCCGTCAGCTCGTCGTAGACGGAGAGCATCTGGGCGACCGTGTCGTCCTCGGTGGGCCAGGTCGCGGCCTGGGCGCGGCCCGCGTCGGCGAGGCGGCGCCGCAGGTCCGGCGCGGCGAGCAGGTCCGTCACGGTTCGGGCGAGCGCCACCGAGTCGGCGTAGGGGACGAGCGCGGCGGCGTCGCCGACCAGTTCGGGGGTTCCGCCGACGGCCGTCGCGACCAGCGGCACTCCCAGCCGGAGGGCTTCCTGCGCGAAGCGGGACCGGCCCTCCCACCGGCCGGCCAGGAGCGCGACATCGGCCGCGGCCAGCAGTTCGGTGATGTCGTCCCAGCGGCCGAGCAGCCGGACCGGCAGCCCCTCCGCGTCGATACGGCGTTGCAGCACGGCCCGTTCGCGCCCCTCCCCCGCGACGACGACGAACGGCGCCGGATCGAGGCTCTGCCAGCGATGGGCGGCGTCGAGGAGGGTGTGGTGGCCGTGGTGCGGGGCCAGTTGTCCAACCGCGACGAGCAAGGGACGCTCGACGGCACCCAGTTCCGCCCTGATCTTGCTCTCCCGGGCCCTGGCCGCGGAGCGCGGGGAGGGGAACGCGACCGGGGCCAGCCGGGCGTCCCGGGCGCCCCGGCGACGCGCCCGGTCGACCAGATCGGACGAGGTGCCGAGCAGTACCGACGACGCGCGGGCGACACGCCGCTCCATCAGCCGTACGAGCTGCCCTCGGGCGCCCTCGGCGTACGAGCGGGTGTGCCAGGTGACGACGAGCGGTACGGACGCCACGCCGATCGCGAGCGCGGTACGCATGGCCGCGTGCAGACCGTGCGCGTGCACCAGGTCCGCCCCGGCGCACGCAGCCCGCAGCACCGCGAGCGTCGCCGGATCACCTCTCCTCGGCACGGTCGCGAACATCGCCCCGGTTCCGGTGAAGTCATGGGCGCGTTCCAGCTCGGCGGGGGCGCACACCGTCACGCCCACGCCCCTGGCGACCAGCCCCGACGCCAGCGATCTGACATGCGCGCTGCTTCCCGCGCTGCCGCCGCCCAGCACTTGGACCGTACGCAGCTGTGACACGTGAACAGGCTCCCGAGGCTCCCCAGTCGGCGGTTTGCTGCGCCAAGGATGCCAGTCCGCACGACCGTTCCGGTGCCGCCCGGCGTCTCCTGTCGTGTCCGCCCTTGGAGCACCACCCTCCGCGTCACCCACACGAGTGAAGATCGTGTGGGGAGTGCTTGGCCTGCCGGGCACGGGCGCCGGAGACCGGGTGGGACCGCCCGAGGGGCGCCTCAGCCACGTCCCAGTGCCCGCACCGCGCCGCTCACCCGCTCCCCGTACACCGCCGCCGCCACGAGCCCCGCGGCATGCAGGACCAGGCCGGCCCGTTGGTTCGCGGCGGCGATCGCCGTGCCGAGGGCCGCTCCCAGCGCATGGGCACCGGTGTCGCCCAGCATGGTGCGCTCGGCGACGTCGTCGCAGAGGACCGCCGCCGCGGCCCCCATGGGGGCGCCCGCGAGCGGACCGGCCGTCCGAAGCCCCGGCACACCCAGCACGACCACGGCACCGGCAGCGGCGCCCGGACGGACGTCCAGCAGGTTGACCAGGTGCGCGGTGCCCGCGACGACGACCCCGGCGAGGAGCTTGTCGACCGGCCGCTCCTTGAGGAGCGCCCCGGCGACCAGCCCCGCGGCGCCCACACCCATCAGCTTCACCGCGCCGCTGGTCACCTCGCCGTGCCGGAGCGCTCCGATGTGCGCACGGAACCCACGCCTCGGGTCGCCGCGGCCCACGGCGTCGTCGTACGCCCCGCAGACCGCGCCGGCGAGCACCGCGACCGCGCCGGGCGCGGCACCGGCACCGGCACCGCTGCGCGCCCCGGTCAGCGCCCCGGTCAGCGCGCCCAGCGCCGTCGCAGGCCCGGCGCACAGGTCGACGGTCCGCCCCGCGTGGTTCGTCCGCTCCCAGAGCGACCGTCCGCCGGGCTTCCGGCAGCGCAGCGCCTCATACGCGGCCCGGGTCGCCCCGAACGCCCCGAGGAACCCGCCGATGCCGCCCCACGCCCCGCTCCCCATGACACCCCGCCCCTCCGGAGCGAACCGACGTCGCCCCGGACCGGTCAACGCCCCATGATCACGGCCGGTTCCCGCCCGCCGTCCGAAGCCCTCAGGCGGTACCTGGAGATGTGCTTCCGGCGCCGGTCGACCGTGGAGGGCGGCCATCGGGCGGGGCGTGATGACGGCAGCCGTGCGGGACGGCGTGCCCTTCCGGCGCACGGTGCCGGGGGTCGGTCCGAGGGCCGGCGCGGGTGCCGGCCCGGCGGGCAGTGCCGGCCACGACGGCCGGGCCCGCGCGTACGCCCGTAGGCCCGGCCCGGCCCGCCCCGCGGACGCGGACTACGCGTCCGCGCGGGCCGCCGCGAGGAGCTCCTCGGCGTGTGCGCGGGCCGTTTCCGAGTCCTCCTGGCCCGCGAGCATGCGGGACAGCTCGCGGACGCGGGCCTCCCCTTCGAGGACCTTCACGCCGGACCGGGTGACGGAGCCGTCGTTCGTCTTCTCGACGAGAAGCTGACGGTCGGCGAACGCCGCGACCTGGGGAAGGTGGGTGACGACCACGACCTGCGCGGACTTGGCGAGCTGGGCCAGCCGACGGCCCACCTCGACGGCGGCCTTGCCGCCGACGCCCGCGTCGACCTCGTCGAACAGATAGGTCGGCACCGGGTCGGACCCGGCGAAGACGACCTCGACGGCGAGCATCACGCGGGACAGCTCACCGCCCGACGCGCCCTTGGCGATCGGCCGCGGCGGTGCGCCCGGATGCGGCGCAAGGAGGAGTTCGACCTCGTCGGCGCCCGCCGGGCCGTAGACGACGGACCGGCCGCCGACCTCGATGCCCGACGCCTCGTCGGCGGACTCGGTCTGCCGGACCGCGATCGAGACGCGGGCGTGCGGCATCGCCAGCGAGGCGAGCTCGGCGGTCACCGCGTCGGCGAACCGGGCCGCGGCCTCGGTCCTGGCCTCCGTGAGCGCCTGGGCCAGACCGGAGAGCTCGGCGCGCAGCGCGTCCCGCTCGGCGGTCAGCTCACCGATGCGGTCGTCGTCGCCCTCGAGTTCGGTGAGCCGTGCGGCGCCCTGCTCGGCCCAGGCGAGGACGGCGGTGATGTCCTCGCCGTACTTCCGGGTGAGCACGGTGAGCGCGGCCCTCCGCTCCTCCACGGCCGCGAGGCGCAGCGGGTCGGCGTCCAGCCGGTCGGCGTACCCGGCGAGTTCGCCGGCCACGTCGCCGAGGAGGATGCCGATCTCACCGATGCGGTCGGAGAGCGCGGCGAGGGCGGGGTCATGGGACCGGACGGCCTCCAGCGCCCGGTGCGCGCCCGCGACGAGCATGCCGGCGTCGACGCCCTCGGGGTCCTCGGGATTGCCGGCCAGTGCCGCGTGCGCGGCCGACGCGGCGGACGCCAGGGCCTCCGCGTGGCCGAGCCGTTCGGCCTCGGCGGCCAGTTCGGCGTCCTCGCCGGCCCGCGGCTCCACGGCGGCGACCTCGTCGAGGCCGAAGCGCAGCAGATCGGCCTCCTGGGCGCGTTCCCGGGCCCGGGTGGTCAGCTCGTCGAGTTCCGCGGACACGTCCTTGAGCCGCTTGTACGCGCCGGCGTACGCGGCGTACGGGCCGGCGACGGCGTCGCCCGCGTACCGGTCGAGGGCCTGCCGCTGCCGGGCGGGGCGCAACAGACCCTGCTGGTCGGTCTGGCCGTGGACGGCCACGAGGTCCTCGGCGAGCTCCGACAGCAGGCCCACCGGCACCGACCTGCCGCCGAGGTGCGCACGGGACCGCCCCTCCGCCGAGATGGTGCGGCTGACGAGCAGGGCGCCGTCGTCGAGCTGCGCGCCCGCCTCCTCGGCGCGTACTGCCGCGGGCGCGTCCGCGGGCACCGTGATCCGGCCCTCGACGACGGCGGACGACGCGCCGATGCGTACGAGGGCGGGATCGGCGCGCCCGCCGAGCAGCAGCCCGAGGCTGGTGACGACCATGGTCTTGCCGGCGCCGGTCTCGCCGGTCACCGCGGTGAAACCGGGCGACAGCTCGACCACGGCGTCGTCGATGACCCCGAGGGACCGTATCCGCATCTCCTCCAACACGGAGAAGACCATACGAGGTCCGCGCCCGGTTGTGCGACGGACCCCGCCCCGCGTTCCCCCTCCAGGGTTCAACCGGACACGGTTCACCCGTGAGGGGACACGGTCCTCAGTGCGGCGCCCCGCGCCAACCCGACACGGGCAGCGCGAACTTGGCCACCAGCCGGTCCGTGAAGGACGCGTGGTGCAGCCGGGCCAGGCGTACCGGCACGGCGCCGCGCCGGACCTCGACCCTGGCCCCTTCGGGGAGCTCGATGGTCCGGCGGCCGTCGCACCACAGGACGCCGTGGGGCGTGTGCGGCTGCACCTCGACCGCGAGCACCGAGGTCGGGGAGGTCACCAGCGGCTTGGCGAACAGCGCGTGGGCGCTGATCGGCACCATCAGCAGCGCCTCGACCTCCGGCCACACCACGGGACCGCCCGAGGAGAACGCATAGGCGGTGGACCCGGTCGGGGTGGCGCACACGATGCCGTCGCAGCCGAAACCCGTCACCGGCCGACCGTCGATCTCCAGGATGACCTCGAGCATCCGCTCGGGCGAGACCTTCTGCACGGCGGCCTCGTTGAGCGCCCAGTCCCGGTGGACGATGTCGCCGTTCCTGCGCACCACCACGTCGATGGTCATGCGCTCCTCGACCTCGTAGGCCCGTGTCACGACCCGGTCGACGACCTTGTCGAGGTCGTCGCGTTCGGCCTCGGCGAGGAACCCGACCCTTCCGAGGTTGACGCCGAGCATCGGCACCCCGGAGGCGCGGGCGAGCTCCGCGCCGCGCAGCAGCGTGCCGTCGCCCCCCAGCACGATCAGCAGTTCGCAGTCGTCGAGGGCCTGCGGCGTCGCCTCGGCGACCAGCTCGACGGTCGGTGGCAACGGCAGGTCGACCGCCTCCGCTGCCAGGACACGTACGCAGAGGCCGCTGCGCAGCAGCCCCTGCACGACCAGTTCCGCGCTGCGGATCGCCGCGGGGCGTCCGGTGTGCGCGAGCAGGAAAACGGTCCGTGGATCGTCTGTCGTCGCTGTCGTTGTCGTCGTTGTCAACGCGGCCCCTCCGCCACTGCACGGTCAACATCCGCAGGATCCAGCTCCGGCGCCCCGCGCCGGAGCCACAGGAAGTATTCGACGTTTCCGGAGGGCCCCGGAAGCGGACTGGCGGTCACGCCCAGTACCCCGAGACCCAACTCCCCGGCCTGCCGCGCCACGGTCCGTACCGCTTCCGCGCGCAGTTCGGGGTTCCTCACCACACCGCCGCTGCCCAGCCGCTCCTTGCCGACCTCGAACTGGGGCTTCACCATCAGCACCAGGTCGGCGTCGGGGGCCGCGCAGCGCACCAGCGCGGGCAGCACCAGACCGAGCGGGATGAAGGACAGGTCTCCGACGATCAGATCCACTGCCTCCCCGTCGATCAGTTCCAGCGTCAATTCCCGTACGTTGGTACGGTCCTTGACGGTCACGCGTTCATCGCTCCGGAGCGACCAGGCGAGCTGTCCGTACCCGACGTCGACGGCGACCACTTGTGCGGCGCCCGCACGCAGCAGGACGTCCGTGAAGCCTCCGGTGGACGCTCCGGCGTCCAGCGCGCGCCGGCCCTCGACCCGCAGCCCCTGGGGGACGAACGCGGCGAGCGCACCGGCGAGCTTGTGGCCGCCGCGCGAGACGTACTCGGGGTCACCGTCGTCCTTGGTGACGACGATCGCGGCACTGGTCTCGACCTGGGTGGCGGGTTTGGTCGCGGTGTTGCCACCGACGGTGACCCTCCCCCCGGCGATCAACTGGCTGGCGTGCTCGCGTGAGCGGGCGAGGTTCCGGCGGACCAGCTCGGCGTCGAGCCGTCGACGTGCCACGGGCGGTTCAGCTCCTGTTGTCGTACGAGGGTGCGTGCTGCGGAGGTGCGGGTACGGCCGCGGCCGGCGCGTCGAGCGCGGTGAGCGCGTCCCTCAGCCCCCGGTGTACATCCTCGTACACCTCGGTGTGGCCGTCTGTGGTGAGGTGGTCGGCGTCGCCCAGGCGCTCGATGCGGACATCGATCTCGGGACGTCCGGTCGGGGTGCGCGCCACGCCCAGGGGTGCGGGACCGGCGGGCCCGGCCGCGACGGGTGCGGCCTCCGTGGGCGGGGAGCCGGCGGGACCGGGCGTGCCCCCGGTGTCGGCGGCGATGGCCCGGGGCTCCTCGGGCTCCGCCTCGGGGCCGGGCGTCGAGTGGTTCATGCCCCGACGCTATCGCGAAGCCCTGGGGTACGGTCGTGCGCGATGGCGACGACGGAGGAGTGCCGCAGCGCACTCGACAGACTTTCGGACAATCTCGCGCGGGCGAACGGCGACGTGCGCGACGCCGCGGCCGTGGACCGCTCGCTGAGCTGCCACATCACGGACCTCGACGTGACCTTCACCGGCCGTCTCGACGACGGCCGGATCGAGGTGCTGGGTTCCGTACCGGGGCCGCCGCGTGACAAGGCGCAGATCCGGCTGGCGATGACCGGCGACGACCTGGTGGCGATGGTGGCGGGCGAGCTGAATTTCGCCCGCGCCTGGGCCTCCGGACGGGTCCGCCTGGAGGCCGGTTTCCGTGATCTCCTGCGGCTCAGGGCCTTGCTGTGACCACTGCGGCCGCTGAGCCGGCACCGGGGTCCGGCTCACCGTCGGTGTCCGCCTCGACGCCGCCGGGCGCGTTGTCGGACGGTACGGTGTCGGCGGGCACGGTGTGGGCGGACGCGTTGTCCTCGGCCCCGGTCCCGGCCGGCGCCGGACCGGCTGCAGCCGGGTCCGCGGTCCGGGTTGCCTGCCGGGCGGCGGGAACCACCAGCGGCGTCCCCGTCTCCGGGTCGTCGATGATCCGGCAGCTCACGCCGAAGACCCGCTCGACGAGATCCGCGGTGACGATCTCCCCCGGGGGGCCCTCGGCGATGACCTTGCCGCCGCGCATGGCGATCAGGTGGCTCGCGTAACGGGCGGCCTGGTTGAGGTCGTGCAGCACGGCGACCAGGGTGCGTCCCTCCTTCTCGTGCAGATCGGCACACAGGTCCAGCACCTCGATCTGGTGCTGGATGTCCAGGAACGTGGTCGGCTCGTCGAGGAGCAGCAGCGGGGTCTGCTGGGCGAGGGCCATCGCGATCCAGACGCGCTGGCGCTGCCCGCCGGAGAGTTCGTCGACGTACCGGTCACCGAGCTCGGCGACCCCGGTGGCGGCCATGGATTCCAGGACGATCCGCTCGTCCTCGTCCGACCACTGGCGGAGCAGCCCCTGGTGGGGGTAGCGGCCGCGGGAGACGAGGTCGGCGACGGTGATGCCGTCGGGCGCGATCGACGACTGCGGAAGCAGGCCGAGGGTCCTGGCGACCTTCTTGACGGGCATCGAGTGGATCGTCTGCCCGTCGAGCAGGACCCGGCCCCTCGTCGGCTTGAGCATCCGCGACAGGGCGCGCAGCAGGGTCGACTTGCCGCACGCGTTGGGGCCGACGATCACGGTGAACGAGTTGTCCGGGATCTCGACGGAGAGGTCCTCCGCGATGATCCGCTGTTCGTAGCCGAGGGTGACCGACTCCGCCGTGAGACGCTGCACTGATTCGCTCCTGGTCTTCTTGTCCGTACGCGCGTCCTCGCGCGGTGTGCCGTTGCGCGCGGTCGCCGGCCCGCTCATATGCGGCCCGCCCGGCGCTCCATCACCAGCAGCCACACGAGGTAGCAGCCGCCGACCACACCGGTCACCACACCGACCGGAAGGGTCCGCTCCCCGAACGCCGACTGGGCGGTCCAGTCCGCGGCCAGCAGCAGCGCGGCGCCCATCAGGCCGGCGGGCACGATGTTCGGCCCCGGCGAGCGGGTCAGCCGCCGGGCCAGCTGCGGTGCGGTGAGTGCGACGAAGGAGATCGGCCCGGCCGCAGCGGCGGCGAACGAGCTCAGCAGCACGGCCGACAGCATCATCACGAGCCGGGTGCGCTCGACGGGGACCCCGAGCGAGTACGCGGCGTCGTCGCCCATCTCCAGCATCCGCAGCGGCCGGGCGTGGGCGAGGACGAACGGCAGGAGGGCGAGGCAGCCGGCGAGCAGCGGCCAGAGGTCCGCCCAGTCCCGCCCGTCGAGGGACCCGGTCAGCCACAGCACGGCCCGCGCCGCGTCGACGTCGCGCGCCTTGGTGAGCAGGTAGTGGATGACGGCGGTCAGCATGGCCGCCGCGCCGATGCCGACGAGGACGAGGCGGTAGCCGTGGACGCCGCGCTTCCAGGCGAGCAGGTAGATCAGCAGTCCGGTGACCAGTCCGCCGCACACCGCCCCGCCCGCCACGGCGGCGGCCGAACCCTGGAACAGCACGATCACGACCAGGGCCCCCACGGACGCGCCCTGGCCGAACCCGATCACGTCCGGGCTGCCGAGGGGGTTGCGGGTGAGGGACTGGAAGACCGCGCCGGCGATGCCGAGCGAGACACCGACGAGGAGTCCGACCAGCGCACGGGGAAGGCGCAGCTCGTTCACGATGAAGTCGTGGGCGGGGATGCCGTCCCCCAGCAGGGTGTTCACGACGTCGGCGGGCGCGATGTCGAAGTCGCCGCTGCCGATGAGGAGGACGCCGGCAGCCAGGACGGCCGCGGCCAGAAGGACGACGCAGAGGGCCGTCCGACGGTCGAACCGTACGGAGAGACCGCCGGGGGTGCGTATCGCCTTCACGGTGGTCCTGGGCGCCGCGGCATTGCGCTCGGGGGTCTTCGCGGTGGCGTTCGCCGTGGTCTTCGCGGGCGCCGTCACATCGGCCTGCACGGTCGCGGACCCGGTGGTTGCGGGCTCGCCGCTCGTCGACGCGGTGTTCCGCGGCTCGGTGCTCTCGGGCTCGGTGGTCGCGGGCTTCACAGCTGGGCCATCCTCTTGCGGCGGACGAGATGGATGAAGACGGGCGCACCGATCAGAGCGGTGACGATGCCGACCTGGAGCTCGGACGGCCGGGCGACGACACGGCCCACGACATCGGCGCCGAGCACCAGCACCGGGGAGAGGACCGCCGCGTACGGCAGGATCCAGCGCATGTCGGGTCCGGTGATCGCCCGCACCATGTGCGGGACCATCAGGCCGACGAACACGATCGGTCCGCACGCCGCCGTCGCGCCGCCGCAGAGCAGCGTGATGGCGACCATGGCGAGGACGCGGGTGCGGGTGAGTCGTGCGCCGAGGGCCTGCGCCGTGTCGTCGCCGAGCGCCATCGCGTTGAGCGGCCGGGCGAGCAGCAGGGAGAGCACCGCACCCACGGCGAGGAACGGCGCGACCTTGGTGACGGTCCCCATGTTGGCGTCCGCGAGCGAACCGACGGTCCAGAAGCGCAGCTTGTCCAGCGCATCCAAGTCCAGCAGCTGCACGGCGTTGATGTAACCGGTGAGCGCGGCCGTGACCGCGGTTCCGGCGAGCGCGAGGCGCGCGGGGGTGGCGCTGCGGTGGCCGCCGAGGACGTAGACGAGCACGGAGACGCCCGCGGCACCCACGAACGCGAACCAGATGTATCCGCTCATCGTCGAGACGCCGAGGAAGCTGATCGCCGACACGACGGCGGCCGCGGCGCCGGCGTTCACACCGAGAAGGCCGGGCTCGGCGAGCGG
This sequence comes from Streptomyces sp. NPDC030222, assembly GCF_055573115.1. Classification (NCBI taxonomy): domain Bacteria; kingdom Bacillati; phylum Actinomycetota; class Actinomycetes; order Kitasatosporales; family Streptomycetaceae; genus Streptomyces; species Streptomyces sp. NPDC030222. The sequence goes on along the minus strand of NZ_JBVICA010000010.1, from coordinate 5,151 downwards.
GTTGCGGGTGAGGGCCTGCATCACGGCACCGGCCAGACCCAGCGCCAGGCCCACGAGAAGTCCGAGTACCGTGCGCGGCACCCGGACGTCGTGGACGATCACGTCGTTGGGCGTGCGGGAGAAGTGGAAGAGCCCGTGCCACACCTCGGAGAGCGGGATCTGCTTCGCGCCGATCACGAAACTCGCCGCAACGACCAGGAACAACACACCGGTCGAGGCCAGGAGCCCGACGGCGCGCACCGCATGGCGCCGGCGGAGCGCGGGTGCGGGGGCGGACACCGCGGTCTGCTGAGGAGGACTGTCAACCAACACGAGGTTAGGTTAGCCTACCCTGTCAGTGGGCCGATCTGGTGATTCACCAGAATCCCGGTCACGGAAGCCCGTTCCGAGGCGCCCGCACTCCGCGCCGGACGAGGACGCTCACCAACCGAGCCGGACGAGCGCCTTACCCGCGTCCAGCGTGCACGACCCCTCACCGGCGAACGTCCAGGCCGCCGCACACAGCGCCCGCAGCCCGTCCAGCGGCTCTCCGCCGCCCTCGATCGACAGCTCGCCGTCCCGTACGGCCGCCGTCCAGCCGCCGCAGCCGAACCCCCGCTCGTCCCCCACCACTTCGGACTGCCCCGTCAGCAGGCCCCGCAGATCCGCGTCGACGTACGTCGGCCGGTGCCGGGGCTCCGCCGCCAGCAACTGCGCCGGCCCCGTCACCCCGGTCAGCACCAGGAGCGAGTCCACACCGCCGTTGAACGCCCCCTCGATGTCCGTGTCCAGCCGGTCCCCCACCACCAACGGCCGCTCGGCCCCGGTCCGCAGGACCGTCTCCCGGTGCATCGGAGGCAGCGGCTTGCCCGCGACCTGGGGCTCCGCCCCCGTCGCGATCCGGACGGCCTCCACCGCGGCCCCATTCCCCGGCGCGATGCCCCGGCCGCTCGGAATCGTCAGGTCGGTGTTCGACGCGAACCACGGCACGCCCCGCGCCACGGCGTACGACGCCTCGGCCAGACGCCCCCAGGCGAGCTCCGGACCGCCGTACCCCTGCACCACCGCCGCCGGGTCGTCGTCGGCCGACTCCACCGGCTCCAGACCCCGCTCCCGCAACGCCGCCCGCAGCCCCTCCCCTCCGACGACCAGCACCCGGGAGCCCGCCGGCACCTGGTCGGCGATCAGCCGGGCCACCGCCTGCGCCGACGTGACCACCTCGGCCGGCTCCGCGGGCACACCCAGCTCCGTCAGATGCTCCGCCACCGCCTCGGGCGTGCGCAGCGCATTGTTCGTCACGTACGCCAGACGCATGCCGCCCCGGCGCGCCGTCTCCAGCGACTCCACTGCATACGGGACCGCGTCCCCGCCCGCGTACACCACACCGTCCAGATCCAGCAGGGCCGTGTCGTAGGCCTTGCTCAGCGCCACCGCGCTCGCGTCGGGTCGGGTCCTGCTCTGCCGGCTCATGACTCTCGCTCCTCTGTGGCGGACTTACGCCCCCGATCATCCCGCATGGCCCCAGGCCACATACCATGCACCAATGAGCACAATTGGGCGTGCGGACCTCGGGCTGCGACTGATCCCGTTCCGCGGACTGCGCTACGACCCCGAACGGGTCGGCAGCCTCGCCGCCGTGACCTCGCCCCCGTACGACGTGGTGGTGCGGCCCGACGGCCTCAACGAACTCGAATCCTCGGACCCGCACAACATCGTCCGGCTGATTCTGCCCCAGGCCTCGGCTCCCGGCGCCCGCCACCACCAGGCCGCGGAGACCCTGCGCCGCTGGCTGGCCGAGGGCATTCTCACCGCCGACCCCCACCCCGCCCTCTACGTCTACGAGCAGTCCCACGGCGGGATGCTGCAGCGAGGCATCATCGGTGCGCTGGCGCTCTCGGCGCCCTCGGAAGGCATCGTGCTGCCCCACGAGGACGTCATGCCCGACGTGGTCGAGGACCGGGCCGCGCTCATGCGCGAGACGGCCGCCCACCTGGAGCCGCTCCTGCTCACCTATCGCGGCAACGGCGGGCCCACCGGTGCGACGAGCGTCATCGAGCGCACGGTCCTGCGCCCGCCCCTGCTGTCCACGACCACCGAGGACGGTTACAGCCACCGGCTGTGGTCCGTCACCGAGCCGGCGGAGCTGGCCGAGGTCGAAACCGACCTCTCGCACCACCAGGCGCTGATTGCGGACGGCCACCACCGATGGGCGACCTACCTGCGGCTGCGCGCCGAACAGTCCGGCCCCGGCCCGTGGGACTTCGGCCTCGTGCTGCTGATCGACACCGTCCGTTACCCCCTCCAGGTCCGCGCCATCCACCGGCTGCTGCACCGGATGCCCGTCGCCGAGGCGCTCTCCGCCGCGGCCGGCTCCTTCCGCGTCCGCACGGTCGACGGTCCGCTCCCCGACGCACTCGACGTGCTCGCCGGGGCCGCTGCGGCCGGCAATGCCTTCCTTCTGGCTGGTGACGGCCGCTTCCATCTGCTGGACCAGCCGGACGAGGACCTCCTGGCCCGCACCATCCGTGCCGACCGCCCCGAGGCGTGGCGCACGCTGGACGCCACCGTGCTCCACTCCACGCTCCTGGACACCATCTGGCGCATCCCCGACGCCCCGGAGCACATCGGCTACATCCACGACACCGAGGCGGTCGTGGAACAGGCCGAGCGCCACGGCGGCACGGCCGTCCTGATGCATCCGGTACGCGAGGACGTCGTACGCGACCTGGCCCGTCAGGGCGTCACGATGCCCCGGAAATCCACGTCCTTCGGCCCGAAGCCGGCAACGGGCCTGGTGCTGCGGAGCCTCGCCCTCGGCTGACCGGCCAGATCAGGCGCCCTCGAAGGCAGAGCAGACAGGAGGAGGGGCGGTATCCCGGTCCACGGGATACCGCCCCTCCGTTTCATGCGTTCGGCGACCGGTCAGTCGTCGTCGCCGGACTCGGCCTCGGGCCGGTCGTCGGAGTCGCCGCAGGACTGCGGCGCGGCCTCCGTCACCCGGGCGGCCTCGTCACCGGCCTCTTCGTCACCGGTCTCCTCACGCGGCTCCTCCGCCGCCTCGACCACCTCGGCCGACTCTCCCTGTTCTGCGGCCGACTCCGCGCCGGCCTCTTCGCCGTTCCCTTCGTCGGTCTCCTCGAGCCCGTTGTCGTCCGCGTCCTCGTCGAGGGCGTCCACGAAATCGACGCCGTCCATCTCGGCGAGCCGGTCGGAGGCGTCCGTCGTACCGTCCTTGTCGGCCTCCAGCGCCTTCGCGAACCACTCGCGGGCCTCGGTCTCACGGTCGGCCGCGAGCAGCGCCTCCGCGTAGGAGTAGCGGAGTCGCGCGGTCCACGGCTGGATCGAGTTCGACGCCAGCTCGGGGCTCTGGAGCGTCACGATGGCGGCGTCGAGCTGCCCCATGTCCCGCCGTGCACCAGCCGCCACGAGACGCATCTCGACCTGGCCGGCCTTGTCCAGCTTCTGCACCTCGGGCTCGCCCGCCATGGCCAGCGCCCGCTCGGGGCGGCCCATGCCGCGCTCGCAGTCGGCCATCAGCGGCCACAGTTCGACGGAACCCGTCATCCTGCGGGCCGCACGGAACTCGGCGAGGGCCTCGCTGTACTTCTGCGTCGCGTACGCGGCGAAGCCGGCCGCCTCGCGGACCGCCGCCACACGGGAGGCCAGGCGCAGGGCGACCTTGGAGTAGCCGTAGGCCTGCTCCGGGTCCTCGTCGATCAGCCGCGCGACCATGACGAGGTTCCTGGCGACGTCCTCGGCGAGCGTCCTGGGCAGGCTCTGGAGCTCCTGCCGTACGTCCTTGTCGATCTCCTCGCCGGTGACGTCCTCGGGGATCGGCAGACGCTTGATGGGCTCCCGGTCCCGACCGCGGTCGCGGTCACGGTCGCGGTCGTCACGGCGACCGTAGCCGCCACGGTCGTCACGGCCCCGGAACCCGCCGGGACGGCCACCTCGGTCATCGCGACGGAACCCACCGCGGTCGTCGTCGCGACGCGGGCCGCGGTCGTCACGACGGCCGTAGCCGCCACGCTCGTCACGGCGGAAACCACCGCGGTCGTCATCCCGGCGCGGGCCACGGTCGTCGTCACGGCGCGGGCCGCGGTCGTCACGGCGGAACCCGCCGCGGTCGTCGTCACGGCGCGGGCCACGGTCGTCACGGCGAGGGTAGCCACCGCGGTCGTCGTCACGGCGCGGGCCACGGTCGTCACGGCGAGGGTAGCCACCGCGGTCGTCGTCACGGCGCGGGCCACGGTCGTCACGGCGGCCGTAACCACCACGGTCGTCACGACGCTCGAAGGACCGCGGACCCCGGTCCTCACGACGGTCATCGCGGCGCTCGTCACGACGGTCGTCACGACGGAAACCGCCACGGTCGTCATCCCGGCGGGGGCCACGGTCGTCACGCCGGCCGTAGCCGCCACGGTCATCGCGACGGAAACCGCCACGGTCGTCGTCGCGACGCGGGCCACGGTCGTCACGCCGGCCGTAGCCGCCACGCTCGTCACGGCGGAAACCGCCACGGTCATCGTCGCGACGCGGGCCACGGTCGTCGTCACGGCGCGGGCCGCGGTCATCACGACGAGGGTAGCCACCGCGGTCGTCGTCACGGCGCGGGCCGCGGTCGTCACGTCGGCCGTAACCACCACGGTCGTCACGACGCTCGAAGGACCGCGGACCCCGGTCCTCACGACGGTCATCGCGGCGCTCGTCACGACGGTCGTCACGACGGAAACCGCCACGGTCGTCATCCCGGCGGGGACCACGGTCGTCACGACGCCCGTAGCCACCACGCTCGTCGTCACGGCGCGGGCCACGGTCGTCACGGCGGCCGTAACCACCACGGTCATCACGACGGGGTCCGCTTCGGTAGCCGCCCCGGTCGCCACCGTCCCGGCGACGCGGCTCGCGCTCCGGACGGTCGTCGGAAGAGTTGGTGGACATGGGATGGCTCCTGTCGTTGAGTACCGCAGTCATTCTCGCGCAGTCGATGGACCGACGCGCTTCGGCAAATGGTCAGCAAAACAAAAAAGGACCCTTGGTCCCAGCTGAACGCTGGGACCAAGGGTCCTGAAAGATTGTTCGGCGGCGTCCTACTCTCCCACAGGGTCCCCCCTGCAGTACCATCGGCGCTGAAAGGCTTAGCTTCCGGGTTCGGAATGTAACCGGGCGTTT